>CAZLJT010000084.1:0-13170 GCA_964559905.1 uncultured Aquiflexum sp. | reverse complement strand
TACAGGACCTATTCAGGTTTTTTTCAGAAACAACTTTGATGTACAGGTAAAAGGCAGCTTGATAGATATTATGAATCTACCCGGTGCAATTTTTATTTTATCGATCACACTGTTTCCTTATGTCTTTCTGATAACCCGATCATCTTTCCTGCAGCAATCCAAAACTTTGCAAGAAGCTTCATTTTTGTTGGGAGTCAATCGTTTCAAAACTTTTTTTAAAGTTGCTTTACCCATGGCTCGGCCGGCTATTGTCGCGGGGATTGCACTGGCATCCATGGAAGTATTGAATGATTATGGCACCGTCAAATATTTTGGGGTGAACACGTTTACCACGGGAATCTTCAGGGCGTGGTTTTCAATGGGGGATGCCTCCACAGCAATCTACCTGGCAGCCATCTTGATGGTTTTCGTATTTGTGATCCTTTATCTCGAGTCTCTACAACGTGGTAACCGACAATATTCCTCTGTCAATGGAATACAGAAGCCAACAGCCCGGGTCCATCCCACTTTGGGCAAAAAGATTTTATACTCAAGTATTTGTTCATCCATATTCCTGTTAAGTTTTCTTTTTCCATTTCTTCAACTTTTACAATGGGTAAGCCTGACTTACACTAAAGTGGTAAATCAGGACTTCTTATTGTTGATCTATCGAAGTTTTGGATTGGCTGCTTTAAGTGGAATTTTTATTGTTATACTTTCTATTGTATTGCTGTACACATTGAGATTAAGTCCATTTAAATGGGTTAAAAATATTACCAAGATTGCAACTTTAGGCTATGCCATTCCCGGTGCGGTGATTGCAGTAGGCGTGATGATTCCATTTATTGCCTTGGACAAATGGATTTATGGTACTTTGTTCACTTCACAGGTTGCGGGACTGTTTTTCTCAGGGACATTGTTTGCTTTGGTATTTGCATACATCGTAAGGTTTATGGCTGTAGGCTATAATCCTGTCGAAGCTGGTTTTCAAAAAATCGGTATCCATGTCAATGAAGCCAGTAGGCTGCTTGGCGTAAGAAGTACCAAGACACTATGGAAAATTGACCTGCCATTGATCAAAACAAGTTTGGTATCAGGCATATTGCTGGTATTTGTAGATGTATTAAAAGAATTACCCTTAACTTTGATCCTTCGTCCGTTCAATTACCAAACTTTGGCCACCAAGGCCTTTGACATGGCCACCAATGAGATGATTGCTGAATCAGCCAATGCCGCCCTGATTATCATTCTGACAGGAATTATTCCTATCATTTTCCTCAACAGATTGATCAAAAAACGAGAACTTTAGAGAACGCTTTATAAACCGAATGAGGATTTTATCACTCCAACACATCAATAAAAAATATAACAAAGCATATGAGTTTGCTGTCAATGACGTTTCTTTTGATGTAGAGGAAGGAGAAATTCTGGCTTTGGTAGGAGAGAGCGGTTCTGGAAAAACCACATTGCTCAGATTAATCGCCGGATTGGAACATCCGGACTCGGGTTCAATTTCCCTTATGGGACAGACCATTGTGGAAGGTGTCAGATCAGTCCCCGCCCATGAAAGGCAAGTCGGTATGGTTTTCCAGGATTATGCCCTGTTTCCACATCTGACAATCCTTGAAAATGTTAAATTCGGATTGAAAAAGGCCAAAGGAAATCCAGAACAAATCGCCTTGGAAACACTCAAATTAGTAGGTTTAAAGGAAGATTTTTCAAAATATCCACACCAACTTTCCGGTGGTCAGCAGCAACGCGTGGCTCTGGCAAGGGCAATTGCACCCAATCCCAAAATCCTATTGATGGATGAACCATTTAGTAATCTTGATGCCTTGCTCAAAGATCAGGTTAGGGAAGAAATCCGTCAGATAATAAAAAAAACCGGAATCACTGCGATTTTTGTAACGCATGATACTAAGGATGCACTTTCTACAGCTGACAGGATTGCCATACTGCACAAGGGATATCTTCAGCAAATAGATATTCCAAAAAATCTGTACGAAAATCCTGTAAATCCTTACGTGGCAAATTTTTTTGGTAAAAGAAACGAGATATTGGCCACGCCCACTGAAGAAGGATATTATACTACTTTTGGATTTATTGCTGACCCTGAAGCAAAAAAATTCACAGGCAAAGTCCTTTTGCACTTCCGTCCCGAGCATGGAGAGGTTGTCCAAAGAGACGGCCAACAACTGACCGGAAAAATTGTCAAGATTTCCTACTTCGGCAGTCATCAAATGGTAAAATTGGCTGATGATGAAGGAAAGCGTGTAACCATCCGAACCAATCCCGGAAGATCATTTGAAGGGATGGAAAGAGCTAACTTTTACCTTTGGAAATACGATGTGGAAGAAGCTTTCTAAACCCCCGCGTAAACAATCAAGACCAATCCCAAAACAAACAACAAAAACATCCCACCTATAAGCCAATCCGGCCTTTTCTGCAGCAAGGATACTGAATGACATTCCTACACACCAAATGATACCTCCCAACATTCCAACAAGGTGAAGCCATGGTTTTCCTGCAAAATAATCTGCTCCAGATAATGGATCTCCTTCTATTGGTTTTTTCATCAAAATGGTATTGAAAATAAAATTGCTTAAAAGTATCCCGACAGAAAATACAAAGACAGCTCCATAAGGAGTGAATTTTCCTCCCTCCGGATTGGAAAAGTCCAAAGACATAGACTGGGCAACAAAGAAGTAAAAAAAATGACATCAGAAAACTTCCTACCAAAGCCAAGGCCAATCCTACTCTGGGATTTTTTTGATTGGTTTTTGCAAGTTTTTGGTAGGCCAAGACATCAAGAACGATAGCCAATGCTACTAAAGCCACACCAATAAACAGTAAAATCGGATCTCCTTTTTGGGTTGAGATATAAATCACCAGTACCCCTAGCACCAATGCCAAGCCAATACCCACAGGAAAAGCCACTGACATTCCCGCATAGGCAATAGCGGCTACAATAAGAATATTGGCCAAGTTGAACACCACTCCACCAATAAAGGCCAAAGCATAACTTTTGCTGCTTGCCTGAAACAAATCTTTGGAAAAACTCCTGCCATATTCTCCATTACTTCCCAGGGTATATCCAAAAATCAATGACAATAACACAATCCCGATTACATAATCCCAATAAAAAAGTTCAAACCTCCAATTGCTTCCTGCGAGTTTTTGGGTATTGGCCCAAGAACCCCAACATAGCATGGTTATGACACAGAAAAGAACAGCCAAAGAATAGGATTCGATGATATACATGGCTTAAAGTTTGGGTTTGACAATTTGGTAATTGGATAAGGAATGATAAAAATTATGGATGATGGCATCCCTGTTAAAATTCTCCCAAAGGGTTATTTTTCTTGGATTTTCCGGCCTTTCCACCCATTGATTGTCGATCAAAATCGGTGCAGGAATTTCCCTAACTTCTCCCCAATTGGGATTCTTCAAGATAGCAACCGCCACCAAATCAAATAAAGCCCTGAAAAGGTGGGTCACCATGATACTCAATGTGCTCAAATAAACTCACCGCATAGTCCCCAAAAGAGGTAAACTCTCCTCCATGTCTTCCTGTAATGGGCTTTGTTGTTTTTGGCCCCATTCCGGGCATTCGGTTATTGATTTCTTCCTGTGTCACTTTGACTGCATCCGTGCCCGAAGCTTCTCCATACCGCACTGTCACCATTTCGAAAGGTACTTTGGTGTTCAAAATAAAATTCATGGATACCGTATCATTATCCTGATTATATTCACCTGGCTTTGGATAATTTGATCCCTACCAAACCACCCTCATTTTTGAAGCAATAGATGGATCTTTTTTCAAAGCCAAGGCAACATTGGTCAATTTGCCTACAGCCAATACCACCAAATCTTTTCTATTTCTGTCATTGGCTTCCTTCACAATAAAATCTACTGCAGCTTTTCCGTCAAAATTGACATCTTTCAGAGTTTGACTTATTTCCTCAAATAAACCATCCGCACCTTTCAACAATGGAATTTTATCGTAAGAGAAACCCAATTGCATGATCCTTTGGGCTTCGTCATAATGTTCCTGTATACCTCCACCGCTTTTAGTAGCATTGACAGTCACTCCTTCCACATCAAAGCTTTTTCCATTCGCCAAAAGATACATGAGTGCAAATTGATCATCCAATTCATTATTGGCATCGGTATCAAAAATTATCCTGACTTTGTCCGGTTGATCACAGGAAAAAAGTACAGAGCAAATTGTTATCAATAAAATCAGATTGGAAATAATGCTTTTCATGATTTATGGGATTTTGGTTATTCATAAGTTAAGACAAATCCTTTAAGTAGGGGATAGAACTTTGCGCACCCATTTTGGTAACAGAAATCGTAGCTGCTTTTAAAGCAAATTCAACCGCCTCTTTCATTCCTCCACCTTTGACCAAAGCCAGTGCCAAAGCACCATTGAAGGTGTCCCCTGCCGCCGTGCTATCCAATGCGATCACTTTCTTGGTCGGAATTATTCCTTTGAATTCCCTTGTATGTACATATGCCCCTGCCGCACCCATGGTGACGATTACATTTTCCACTCCTTTTGCCATAAGCATCTCGGAAGCTTCAAAGGCAGTGTTTTTATCAAAGACCTTGACCCCCGTTAATTGTTCAGCTTCAGTTTCATTGGGGGTAATCAAAAAGAGATATCGAAATATTTCCGGCTGAAGAATGGCAGCTGGGGCTGGATTTAAAATGATTTTCTTTCCAAGGTCAAATGCCATTTTGCATGCTTCAAATACCACAGAAAGTTGGATTTCCAGTTGGATCAAAATCATATCTGCTGCTTCAAAACTATTTTTTGCCTTGTATAAATCATCAACAGAAAGGGTCTCATTTGCTCCCGGGGCCACAATGATGGTATTCTCTCCGGACTTATCCACAGTTATCAAGGCAACTCCTGAAGGTTTGTTGGGATTCAGTTGGATCAAAGCAGTATTGATTCCTTCCTTTCGATAATTTTCCAAATTCCGGGCACCGAATACATCATCACCCAATTGTGCCAAAAAACTAACCTCCCCACCCAATCTTGCAGCAGCTACAGCCTGATTGGCACCCTTACCTCCAGGAATCAAAGAAAAATTTCCTCCTATGATAGTTTCTCCTGTTACCGGAAAATGATCAGTTTTGATTACCATATCCATATTGGCACTTCCAATGACAAGAATTTTGGGTTTATCCTTCATTACCTTACAAATAAAGATTAGGGCCTTTCATAAAACTAAAGAGAGAGGAAGAAGACATTTACGAATTATAATTTTTATCAAAGATCAAATTAGATTATTATTATACTGAACTTATTCAAAAGTTACAAATTATCAAACACATTGATGCTTCATCGATGGACTAAAATCAGCAATAAACCTAAATCCATATTAGTATGAAAAAGAATTTTTTTTCTAGAAGAAAATTTCTGGGAACAACTATACTCAGTGCTACAGGGCTTTCGTTTTTACCCAATACAGCTTTTGCAAAAAATCCTTATTTTCCGATTTCTGAAAATATTCATCAAATCCGTCTTGGTTTTATCGGATTAGGGCGGCAATCGATGGGAATACTGAACGGCATGATGCGCATTCCCGGGGTAGAGGTATTGGCAGGTGCGGATGTCTATGAAATAAAAAGAGATCGATTCAGTTTACGGGTCGAAAAAATCAGCAATGAACTTGGTAAGCCCAGCCCAAAAATTGATGTTTATAAAGATTACAAAGATCTTCTGGCAAGACAGGACATCGATGCTGTAGTTATTGCCTCGCCGGACCATTGGCATGCCCTGATGGCAATTGATGCCTGCAAGGCAGGTAAAGATGTCTATTTGGAAAAACCCCTGACCCTCACCATCAAGGAAGGTCAAGAACTCATAAAAGCTGTACGAAGTAATGCAATTGTCTTGGCTGTAGGAAGCCAACAGCGCTCAGATCTCAACTTTCAGCATGCTGCGCGAATGGTACAAAAAGGCAGACTAGGCAAAATCAATCAGGTTTTGGTCCATGTGGGTCAACCCGAACATCCAACACCTTATGACTTAGAAGCACAGCCTATTCCAAATGGTCTGGATTGGGACGCTTGGTTGGGGCCACTTCCAAAAATGCATTTCAATGAAAATCTCAATCCACCAATTTCCTTGAAACCAGAAGAAAACGAGAAACTATGGGCTGCTTGGAGGAAATTTAGTGAAACGGGCGGCGGCTTCATGACAGATTGGGGAGCTCATATGTTTGATATTGCCCAATGGGGTTTGGGAATGGACAGAAACGGGCCTGTAAAAGTAATTCCTAAAAATGCCGGAAATCCATTGAAATACCTTTATGAAAATGGAACAGAAATGATTGTTGGGCCCTTTGATGAGGGACGTCAAGGTGTTAAATTTATAGGAGAAAAAGGTTGGATAAAGGTTTCAAGAGGGAATTTTGATTCCTCGGATGCAAGTCTAAAACCCACCATGGAACGGCCAAATTTAGGATATCCGCCCCACTATTGGGATTTTATCGATTCGGTTGTGAAAAGAAAAGATCCAATTGTACCGGTAGAAATCGGTCACAGTACATGTGTGGTCTGTACAATCGGAAACATTGCCAATGAACTCGGTAGACCCTTGGATTGGGATCCTGTCAACCAAATTTTCCCAAATGACTGGGAAGCAGCTGCGAAATTGCATTATAATTACGAAAACGGATATAAACTCTAAACAAGATGATTATGAACAACAGAAGAGACTTTTTGAAAATTTCCGGGGCTATCGCTTTGGGGACATTATTGAAACCGACTGATTTGATAGCATCTTCATTTGCCAAAAAGCTCCCCATAGGACTTCAGTTGTATTCCTTGAGAGAAGACATGAAAGAAGATCCACAGAATACACTTCGTTTGGTCTCGTCCATAGGTTATAAAAACTTGGAATCTGCCAATTATTCCGAAGGAAAAGTCTATGGAATGGATCCTGTTTTCTTTAAAAGATATATAACCGACTTGGGAATGAAATTGAACAGCGCTCACGTCGGAGGACCAAGAGATTATGATCCTGCAAAAAAAGATGAAGCCTTGGATTGGTGGAAACAAGCTGTTTCTGACCATAAAAAGATGGGGGCAAAATATATTATCAAACCTTCTATGCCGATTCCAAAAACCTTGGATGAGTTGAAAGTTTGGTGTGATTATTACAATGCCATTGGGGAAGTGGCCAAAAAATCCGGAATGATGTTCGGCTTTCACAACCATGCGCGTGAGTTTGAAAACATCGAAGGAAAAATGATGATGGATTTTATGATTGAAAATACTGATCCCAAATTGGTAAGTTATGAACTCGACGTCTATTGGGCTCAAAAAGGTGGTCAGGATCCTGTAGATTTTCTTCAAAAATATCCTGGCAGATTCCCTGTTCTCCACATCAAAGATGAAGAAGAAATAGGAGCAAGCGGGACTTTGGACTTCCAGTCCATTTTTGAAGCGGCCTATGCACAAGGAATGAAAGACTACTTTGTAGAGGTGGAAAGGTACAATTTCGAACCCATAGAAAGTGTGAAACAAAGTTTTGATTATCTCAATAAGGCAAGTTATGTGAAATAGGAATACCTATTTTCCAAAAAAAAAGTATCAACGAAACCATAAATCTGATGATAATGAAAAAGATAAACCTATCCACGTTGTCGCTTACTGTTATTGGTTTGTTTATTTGGGCCTGTGGTAGTTCAAATGAAAGTAAAGAGGTGTCTGTTACCGAAGAAGGCTTTTCTCCCAATCCACAGGAGATGACAGAACAACCTGTTCAAAAACTGGCCATAGGTGACAAAGCACCCTATTTCAAGCTCCCCAATGTAGATGGCAAATATGTTTCCATTGATGATTTCAGTGATTCAGATGTCTTGGTTATCAATTTTACCTGCAACCACTGTCCTACAGCACAGGCATACGAAGAAAGGTTCAATGATATCGTAGATGACTATTCAGGCAAAAAGGTGGCTTTTGTAGCCATTTCTCCAAACAGCCCGATTGGATTATTGCCTGAGGAATTGGGCTATACCGATCTGAGTGATGATTATGAAAGCATGCAAATCAGGTATGCGGATATGAATTATAACTATCCTTACCTTTATGATGGGGATACCCATGAATATTCTTTGGCTTACGGGCCAACAGCAACACCACATGTTTTTGTGTTTGGCAAAGACCGTAAACTTACCTATTCCGGCCGATTGGATGCTTCTGAACAACCCGGAACAGCAAACGCGGAGGATTTGCGAATGGCCATTGACAAGACTATGGCAGGGGAGTCACTGAATCCTGACAAGGCTATTACACCTGCTTTTGGTTGCTCCACCAAATGGGCCTGGAAAAACGAATACACCAAAAAAGTAAATGCAGAATGGAAGGAAAAACCTGTAGAAATCCAAAAAATCTCGCCTTCCGGATTGGCTGATCTATTAAAAAATCCTACTGAGAATTTGATGTTAATCAATTTTTGGGCCACTTGGTGCGGGCCTTGTGTGGTCGAATACCCAGAATTCATCGAAATCCAAAGAATGTATGGAGGCAGGGATTTTCAGTTTGTTTCACTAAGTATGGATAATCCCAATCAAGAAGAAAAAGTACTGAAATTTCTCAAAAGCAAATACTCGGCAGTCCCAAACTACCTGATAGATACTGAAGACAAATATGCAGTCATAGATGTAGTAGGGAATGAATGGGACGGAAGTTTGCCCATTACCTTATTGATCGAACCCGGAGGAAAAATTGCCTATAAGAAAATGGGGGAAATAAAAGCTTTGGAATTGAAAAAGGCGATTGTGGATCATCCGATGATTGGGAGGTATTATTGATTGGAAAATTGGAAAATTAATATTTTAGACAAATGATAAAAAAGTCAGCCTTTCCGATCAGGGAAGGCTTCTTTATTAAATATTGCTTAAGAAAAAAATTTTATATTCTTGATTCTCCAATAATATTTTCATAAATTCAATTGTTCACAAATAAAAATACCCATGACCAGCTTGAAAGAAGATCCCGGTTTTCAGTTCTATGTAGCTTCCAGACTTATTTCACAGGCTTATCGGGAACCGTTGGAAGAGCTGGGCTTAACATATCCCCAATATCTGGTGATGTTAGTACTTTGGGAAAAGGATGGTCAGATGGTGTCACAGATAGGGGAAAAACTTCAGTTGGACTCGGGAACCTTGACTCCATTGTTGAAAAGACTTGAGTCTGTTAATCTTGTAAAAAGGGTCAGAAGTGAAGTAGACGAAAGGAAAGTAGAGATTGAACTGACCTATCCTGGGAAATCCCTCCAAGCCAAAGCAGAACATATAGCAGAAAAAATTAATGGATTTTTTAACACTTGGGACGAAAAACAGTTCAATCAATTGAACCTGTTCATGGAAAAATTGATTAGCGACTTCAAACCAACCCAACAGTAATGGAAAAAATCAAAAAAAGTTATACGGCAACAGCCACCAATAAGGGCGGACGAAACGGACATGTGCATAGCGATGATGGTTTGCTTGATTTAGAATTGGCCATGCCCAAAGAGATCGGAGGAACCGGCGGGAAAACGAATCCCGAACAATTATTTGCTGCAGCTTATGCTTCGTGTTTTGGTGGAGCTTTGGGTTTTGTCTCCAGGAGAGTCAATACAGATGATGCCGAAATCACCGTTCAAGTACATAGCGGGGAAGCAGAAAGCGGGGGTTATGGTTTGGCGGCTGATATTTTTGTAAGGATTCCAAAGGCAGGTTCCCTGGAAGAAGCCCAAAAATTAGCCGACCTGGCTCATAAAAACTGTATGTATTCCAATGCAGTGAAAGGCAATATTGAAGTGAATGTGAAGGCCGTTGAGTAAGAGGGGAAGTCTAATACCCCACACACCACTAACCAACAGATTGCTTGAATTTCAAGGAAAAGTAGATAAGCTACTGAAAAAATATCTCCTGCGGATCTTAATCCCTTTTAGAGGAAAATGTAATCAAGATTATCTGCGTCTCAAAAGAGAATGGGGTACATTTGTTCTAATTTGTGCCAAGTCTTCCTTCCGCAAATAATCTTCTAATTTCTTTTTTGTCAAATTTGCCTACACTGGTTTTTGGTACTTCATGGATAAAAATATAATCTTTGGGAATCTGATATTTCACAAAGTCCCTGGATAAAAACTCCATCAATTCTTCGGTATGTACTTTATCATTATTGTCCACGAGGACTAATAAAGCCAAAGGTTTCTCTACCCATTTTTCGTCCGGTATCGCAATTACAGCCGCTTCTCTAATTTTTGGATGAGCCATCAATGCTGATTCCACCGCTACACTAGAGATCCATTCACCACCACTTTTTATCAGGTCCTTGGTTCTATCTTTGATTTCCATATATCCATCCTCATCGATGGTACATACGTCGCCTGTTTTAAACCAACCATCTTCTGTAAAGTTTTCGCTGGTATTTGTTTTAAAATAGGAGGCAAGAGTCCATGCCCCCCTAACATGAAGTTCACCCATTGTTTTACCATCTGTTGGGGCTAAAGCCCCATCTTCAGTAACAATCCTTAATTCTATGCCAGGAAAGGCAATACCTTGTTTCGCACGGACTTCCAATTTTTCTCTTTCTGATAAATGCTCGTGTTTTGGCTGAATTCGACTTACAGTTCCCAATGGAGAGGTTTCGGTCATTCCCCAAGCCTGAACACCTTTTATTCCAAAGTCTTTTTCAAAACCTTCAATAAGGCTTTTTGGCAGTGCGGATCCTCCAACCAAATATTCTTTGAGGGCCAATTTTTCCTTAGGTGGATTTAATTTCATTGCATGATATACACCTAGCCAAATGGTCGGAACACCATTGGCCTTAGTCACTTTTTCTTCAATCAGGATTTTAATGATGTTTTCAGGCTGCAAATTAGAGGAGGGGAGTACCATATTTGAACCAGACAGGAGACATAGATATGGAAAACCCCAAGCCATCACATGAAATTGGGGTACAATCAACAGCACAATATCGCTATTGCTGAAATTTCCTGCATTTGGAGAAATAATTGTAGAAGCGTGTAAAAATGTGGACCTATGAGAATACAAAACTCCTTTTGGCAAACCTGTTGTTCCGCTTGTATAACACATGCCACAAGCCTCATTTTCATTTAATTTTGGCCATTCAAAATCTTCTGATTGCTCTGCCAGCAAATCCTCATAATGCAATGTATTTGGCAAAGTGGTCACAAAATTTTTGGGTGCATTTAATAAAATAAAATGTTGTACAGTTTCCAGTAGTGGGGCTATTTTTTCTAAAAGGGGAACTAAGGTGGCATCAACAAAAATTACCTTATCCTCCGAATTATTGATAATATATTCTATTTGATTGCTGGACAAACGAATATTTATAGTCTGACAAACAGCCCCAATACCGGATATGGAATAATATAATTCAACGTGGGGGCCATGATTCCATGCAAAAGTTCCTACCATGTCACCTTTTGTGATTCCCAATCTATGGGTCAATGCATTGGCCAACTTTTTACAGCGCTTATACATATCACCAAAACTATATTCATGCCGGGTTTGATCCGGTAAGTAGGTTACTATTTTTTTGTGGTGATAAACACGGTTTCCATACTCAAGAATAGTATTTGTAGTTAGCGGGTAATCCATCATTAAGCCTTCCATATTTAAAAATTTAGTTTTTTGTTTTTTCCCCTATGTACAGCGTTCATTTAGGATGATATAATCTCATCAGTCGGAATCAGCATTTCCAATCGAATTTGTCCATATCCTAAATATAACCTCATTTCTTTGAATTTGATCATAGATGCAGGCAAGAAAATTCCATAATTTACATAGGTCAGCAATAGGTAAAAATGACCCGTGTTGAAAAAAAGTTATTTTCAATTTCAAAAGTTGACAGGGCAATCCGATTTCCATAAACATTCCCGAAAAAAATTCCTGATCAGTAAAAAGCTTTTCAAAACTTGAGCTTTTTTCAAACAAGCTCTCAGTCATTATTCAGATGGTTATATTGTTTCATTTTCATGTTTTTTCATTTTGCTCCCATTATAGTAATAGCCTATAAAGAAAAAGAACAGGGTAATTATAAAAGAAACAGAAGTTCAATAAATAAGCCCTATTTTTTACTGAGGATAGGAGAAAGTGTGGTAATCCCGCATAAAGGACAATCATTATTGAATGTGTCACCTGTCTTAAGGCAGGCTCGATTTCGTGTTAGAATGATATGGTAACTCCGAAGTTCACATCATGATATAATTTATCAATAGGAACTAAAGGGGTAGAATCATAGATGTTTTGGTAAAGTAATCTTAACCCTAAGTACTGGTTAAAATTGTAAGTTAATTCAAAACTACTGGCTAGACGATAATCTTTAAAGGGGTCAGAATAAGTAGGCTGATAATATCCGCTGATATCCAAGTCAAAGATATCCCCAAATTTCTGTTTGTAACTAATATAAGAAGTTCCTCGGAATCGCTCTATTTCTATGGGTGAAAGCTCTATTGGTAAAGCTTCTTCAGGAACACCTCTGAAATCCCATCTTTCAAATTCATATAAACTTCCCAAGCCAAGATAAAGGCCTGCACTTTCTGTAGCTAAAATTTTCCATCTTAAATTTAACCCTCCGGCGTATTTACTTTCCAATCCTCTTGGGTCTCGCCAATGCATTTGGTAAAAAGGTTCTAGGGCAATTTTTTTGCTAAGAAGATTTACATATTCCAAGTATAAAAATCCCCCACTTAATATTTGTTCATTACCCAAGAAGCTATACTCTACCCTATTTGCAAAAGTAAAGGCATGATTTTTTAGCCGTATTGATAAATCGGCGGTATTTCCTAATTCTAAGAAGTCCTCCTTTAGATTGCGATATCTGAAACTTGGGGTGAAATTGCCTTTTATGACTTTTGAAGTGTCAATGACAATATTAAAATTCTCAGTATGTAATACTTGAGTAAAGACTTTTTTGGGTAGTCCAAATAAGGCGATAAGCACAAAAAATACACCTAGATTTCTAGTCATATTTTCAATAAGGTAAAGAAAAAAAGCGTGCCCTTACTTGGCACACTTTTTTCGTTATTTTAGGAGAATAAAGATTTGATTTTATCAAATCCTTGATCGATTGAATCAGAGACTGAGGAAAAAGCCTTTTTAGCATCTTCCCACTTGTCTTCTGCTGCATTCTCAAGGTCAGCATACTTGCTTT
>CAZLJT010000083.1:0-13287 GCA_964559905.1 uncultured Aquiflexum sp. | reverse complement strand
GTTCTGTGATGATCAGCTTTTTCATAGCTCCTAACATTTTCTTTGCAATTTCGAGATAGTGATCGTTGTAAAAATACAAGCCCAAATCCTGCAGGTTTCGGGCCATGATGGAATTGGAAGCCGGGATTACATTGTCAAACAGTTCCTTTTTATTGGCTATCAGTTTTTCTGCTTTGGGATTATTGAAAAAGAAAAATCCGTCTGATTCGTCATAAAATTGTTCCATCACAAGGTCCAAGAGTTCTTGGGCTTTAAGGATCCACTTTGTTTCAAAATCCAATTGGTATAAAGCAATAAATGCGCGAATCACCGCAGCGTAATCCTCCAAAAATGCAGGAGTATAAGCTTTCCCGTTTTTGTAGGAGCGATAAAGAACACCATCTTTGAACATGTTCGCCAAGAGGAATTGACCATTGTTCAAGGCTAAATTTTTTGCCTTTTCCTCTCCTGTTGCCAGATATGCCTGCACAAGTCCGGAAATCATCAGTCCGTTCCAGCCACTCAATACTTTGTCATCGAGACCGGGATAGATTCTTTTATTCCTTACTTCCAAAAGTTTGGCTTTAAGCTTATTCAACCTGTTCATATAAGCAGATTCAGATAATCCTTCGGCTGCGGCCAATTCTTGATAAGCTTTGGTCTGAAAAAGGATATTGACACCTTCTTCCCAATTTCCCTGATATTTGAGGTTATAAAGTTTTTTCATCCAAACCAGATTCTCTCCGGCTATGGCTTCCAGTTCATCATAAGTCCAAGTGTAGAATTTCCCTTCTACCCCTTCCGAATCCGAATCTTGGGCAGCATAAAATCCACCTTCTTCCTGCAACATTTCCGATTCAAGCCAATGGATGGTTTCCATGACTTTTTCCTTAAAAAAATCCTCTCTACTGACCTGATACGCTTTGGCAAAGAGTTCCATCAATTGTCCATTGTCATACAGCATTTTCTCAAAGTGCGGAGCAAACCACTCCCCATCAACAGAATACCTGGCAAAACCTCCCCGAAGATGGTCATATATCCCACCCATGCCGATTTTCTTCAAAGTGAAAAAGACATGGTCCAATAAGGACTGATCCTTTTTCAATAAAGCATAATCCAATAAAAATGACCAAATGGCCGGCATCGGAAATTTGGGTTTTCGGTTCAAACCACCCCATTCCCTATCAAATTGGGCTTGGAGTTTTTGGACTGCATTTTCGAGTTCCTCCTTGGATAAATCTGCTTTTTCCGGACTGATTCCATATTTTTCCAATTCCGATCGGCCAAGGCTCCTTCCAAAACCATCCGCACTTTCTGCCAATTGGTCATAATGATTTTGATAAGCATTGGCAATATTCTGCAAAAGTTCCTTCCATTGCTTATTGGGGAAATAGGTGCCACCATAAAAAGGTTTTTGGTCAGGCATCAAAAAAACATTCAGCGGCCAACCCCCATTCAAACCCATGGTCTGAATGGCATCCATATAGATATTGTCCAAGTCAGGCCTTTCTTCCCGGTCAATCTTGATGCAGACAAAGTTGGCATTCATGATCTGCGCCGTAGCCTCATCTTCAAAACTCTCCTTCTCCATCACATGACACCAATGGCAAGCCGAGTAGCCAATACTTACGATTATGGGCTTGTTCTCCACCCTCGATTTCTCCAAAGCCTCAGTACCCCAAGGATACCAATCCACAGGATTATGGGCATGTTGGAGGAGATAAGGGGATTGGGAGTGCATGAGTTGGTTCATGGGTTGGTAGGTGAAGATTTTAAATTTTAGATTGTAGATTTTGCTATTGGTTAAAATGCTGTCCTTTTTTTGATGGATCGCTACAGGCATTTAACCTCATCTTGTCATTTCTAACGTAGAGAGAAATCTGTAGGGCCTCAAGCTATGAAGACCTCTCCTGCCGTCGAAGTGACAAGGCAAAGTCTTTCTAAATAGCTGTCCTTATTGTGATGGATCACGTCTCATATCTCACGTCTCAAATCTCAATTCTCAAATCCCCCCTCACTTCCTCTGCTGCACCTGCTTCCTCAACTGATCCATTTCTTTCGAAAAGTCATAGTCCCGACTATACTTCTCTATTTTCTTTTGTAGGTTTTCAAGGAATTTTAAGTGGGCAGGGCTATCGGGATTGAAAGGCCTGTGTGCTAAATCCCGTTTGATCCCTTCGAATTCCTGAATCAAAGGCAAGGCTTTGGGATCCACCCATGTCTTTAAAAATCTTTCCCAAATATAATCCTCCGCTTGCGCACTTGGATGAATCATGTCTTCTTTATAAAAACGATAATCCCGCAACTCATCCATCATAATCTCATAACTCGGAAAATAATGTACAAAATCATAGGTTTCAGTCAAATCATGCGCAGCCAATCGCAAGAGGCTTTTGCTCAGTTGGTTTTCAGGAATACCATCCTTGGTATGTCTGACTGGGCTGACTGTTAAAATGACTTTGACATCAGGATTTACCTGTCGGAGGATATTGAAAAATCCTGCAAAATCTTTTTGGATTTCCTCAGGGTGTAGCAAACGCTTTTCAAATTGATCAGCAGGTCTTTTATGGCAATTGGCTACAATCTGTCCTGATTTTTCATGCTCATATACCCAAGCTGTACCAAATGTAATGAAGATATGTGTTGCCTTTTCAAGCTGTGTTTTTGCCTGCGCTTGTTTTTTATGGATCAATCTTTCCAGGGAATCCTGACTAAATCCCAACACATCGGAATGCATCCCAAAGTGAAGGTACAATCCATCCCTTACCAATACCATCTCTGAATTCATGGGCATTTCCAATACCGAATCTTCCAATACCTGACAAATAGAAACAGGATTGAACAGCGTTCCAAAAGAATTGTTGATGATATTAAATTTCCTTTCAGAAAGCTTATCTCCTATAACAGTCGAGAAACAGGAGCCTATAGAGAATAAAACTGATTCGTAAGTGATCTTGGGTGATCCTTCGGGAATATCAAAAGCGGTAGTCATTTGCATGGCTTAAAATTAGGAAGAAAGGCCGCAAATCCTTTAAAAAAGACGCAAAATTTTTGGTTCCCACGAAGCGCACAAAGACACAAAGATTTTTTTCATAGGATTATTGGATTTTGTAAATTGAGTCTTTCAATTGAATCAAATGACTTTTTCCAACATAACTTTTATAAAATATGACTGAAAATGAATTGGCTAGAGAGGCAGTTGACATTGCCTACCAAATACACAAAGAATTGGGCCCTGGATTAATTGAAAGTGTTTATGAAGAAATCTTCGCATTTGAATTATCTGAGAGACAAATCCCGTTTACCCGTCAAGAAAAAGTCAAGGTTAAATATAAAGGACGCATTTTTGACAAAGGATTTAGAACGGATTTGATTTTGGGAGATAAACTCATAATAGAATTAAAGTCTATAGAACAATTGGATAAAGTTCACCATAAAATGCTATTGGCCTATATGAGATTGAAAGACATTAAATTGGGTCTCCTAATTAATTTCAAGGTGAATTTAATCAAAGAAGGGATCCATAGAAAAATATATGGCTATCTTTAAAAACACCAAGGCACTTATTTAATTTTCTTTGTGCCTTAGTGTCTTTGTGGGATTTAAAACTTTCTTTGTGCCTTAGTGTCTTTGTGGGAAAATTCAAGCTTCTATGCGGGAAATAAACCTTTTTTTTATTTCTACCCCACCCACTTAAACGCATTCACAAATGCCTCCACCCAAGGACTGATTTCATCGTCTTGCCTTTCTGTTGGATAGTAGGGCCAGTTCCAGGGCTTAAGGGAACGCTCTATATGTGGCATGATGGCCAAGTGTCTCCCATCCTCCGAAGAAATACCTGCAACAGCATAATCGGACCCGTTAGGATTGCCCGGGTAGGCTTCATAGCTGTAGGTCATTCCGATATGGTAAGCATCTTTTGGTTTTGGCAATTGGAATTTACCTTCTCCGTGGGCCACCCAAACTCCCAACCGCTGACCGGCAAGACTTTTGAACATCACGGTATTGTTTTCCGGAATATTGACATTGACAAAAATAGATTCAAACTTATGGCTGACATTATGCAACATTTTTGGTTTTACATCATGTTCAGGCGTCACCAAACCCAACTCCACCATCAACTGACAACCATTACAGACTCCTAAGCTAAGGGTATCTTTTCTGGCATAAAAATTATCCAAAGCAGTCTTGGCTTTTTCATTGTAGAGAAATGCACCTGCCCAACCTTTGGCTGAACCCAACACATCTGAGTTGGAAAAACCTCCTACAAATACGATCATAGAAATATCTTCAAGGTTTTCCCGCCCGGTAATCAGGTCTGTCATATGCACATCCTTGACATCAAAACCCGCCAACCATAAAGAATAAGCCATCTCACGGTCTCCATTCACACCCTTTTCACGGATGATGGCTGCGACTTTTCCTGAAGATTCTTTTCTGTAAGGATTCAATCCAAAGGCATCAAACGTACCTTCCCAGTTTTTACCAAAATTATAAAAGAGAGACTGGTTTTTGTAATTATTGAATCTTTCCAAAGCCAATTGGTCACCACTCTGCTTTTTGTCCAATAAATAAGAGGATCTGAACCAAGTATCCCGCATTTCGGCAACATCAAGCGCCAACCCGGTCCGCTCCAATGAAACTTTTCCATCCAAGGTCACTTCAGCCAATGAAATATAGGTCAAACCATGATTTTCCAAAACTGCTCTTGTCCGCTCGGAATTTCTGACTTGTATCAAAACACCCGGGTTCTCAGCAAAAAGTGCTTTAACAGGATCTTGTTCCGGTAATCTTTTCGTTTTCACCTTAAGACCTACTTTCTTGGAAGGAAAACACATTTCCAACAACGCCGTAATGATTCCGCCTGAGGAAATATCATGACCCGCAAGAATTTCATGTTTTTCAATCAATTTTTGAACAACCATAAAGGCCTTGGCAAAATATTGACCGTCGGTCACATCGGGGGTCTCATTACCTATCTTATTTAAGGATTGGGCAAAGCTTGAACCTCCTAATTTGGCTGTATCTTTTGAAAAATCTATATAATAAACTTTTGAACCTGCTACAGGTTTCAAGTCGGGAGATACTGTCAATTTTGGGTTAGAACACTCCCCTACTGTTGAAATAATCACTGTTCCCGGAGAATGTACAGTTTTGCCTTTAGGATATTTTTGGGTCATGGAAAGGGAGTCTTTACCAGTCGGAACATTGATTCCCAATTTAATAGAAAAATCAGAAATCGCTTCGACTGCGCGATAGAGTCGATCATTTTCTCCAGGATTCTTTGCCGGCCACATCCAATTGGCGCTGAGTGATATACCTGCCAATCCATCTGTAATCGGTGCCCAGACTAAATTGGTCAAAGCTTCTGCAATTGCCAACCGTGACCCTGCTTCAGGATTGGCCATAGCAGCCACAGGTGCATGCCCAATAGAGGTGGCTATTCCCTTATTTCCGGTGAAATCCAAAGCCATTACTGCAACATTATTCAAAGGCAACTGAATTTCTCCCGTGGTCTGCTGCTTGGCAACCCTACCGGTTACGGACCTATCAACTTTATTGGTCAACCAATCCTTACAGGCCACAGCTTCCAATTGGAGCACCTGCTCTATGTAGGATTTTAATTGGGATACATTGTATTCCGGACCTGCATAGTCAGTTTGGATCGGAGTATCCTCTAAAATAGTCTTTGGAGAGGATCCGAACATATATGCCAGATTCCAGTCAATTGGTTTTTCACCGGTTTTGCTGTTTTCAAATTTGAAATGCATGTCTCCGGTAGTTTCACCCACTACATAAAAAGGAGCCCTTTCCCTTGCAGAAATCCGCTGTAAAAGATCAACATCTTTTTCATGCACTACAAGCCCCATTCTTTCCTGTGATTCATTGCCGACTATTTCTTTTGCCGAAAGCGTCGGGTCACCTACAGGAAGCTGATCAATATGGATGGTACCTCCTGTACTTTCAACCAATTCAGAAAGACAGTTTAGGTGTCCTCCCGCACCGTGGTCATGAATAGAGATAATAGGGTTCTCATGACTTTCTGCCATGGCACGGATCACATTGGATACCCGTTTCTGCATCTCAGGATTAGAACGTTGAATAGCGTTCAATTCGATGGCATTACTGAATTCTCCTGTATTTACTGAGGAAACGGCCCCGCCACCCATGCCGATGCGATAATTATCACCGCCCATTACAACGATTTTATCCCCTTTTCCGGGCTCTTTCTTTTTAGCGTATTCTCTTCTTGTAAAACCTATCCCGCCCGCCATCATGATTACTTTGTCAAATCCATTGGCTTTTCCCGCCTCCTCATGTTCGAAGGTCAATACCGAACCGGAGATCAAAGGCTGTCCGAATTTATTACCAAAATCAGATGCTCCATTGGAGGCTTTGATCAAAATATCCATAGGGGTTTGGTATAACCATTTTCTCTCTGGAAGATTTTTTTCCCAGCTTCTGCCTGCTTCAGTTCTGGGATAAGAAGTCATGTAGACCGCTGTTCCTGCCAAGGGAATTGAAGCAGTTCCTCCCGCCATCCTGTCTCTGATTTCACCACCCGAACCAGTTGCAGCACCATTAAAGGGCTCCACGGTAGTAGGGAAATTGTGGGTTTCTGCTTTTAAAGAAATAACAGTTTCTATGGTTTCCGGTTCAAAAAAATCAGGTTTATCCTGCGTCTTGGGAGCAAACTGCTGGGCTTTGGGACCCTCAATAAAAGCTACGTTGTCCTTGTATGCGGAAACAATTTTATTCGGATGTCTTTTGGAGGTTTCTTTGATCAGTTGAAAAAGGGTTTTATTTTTTTCTTCACCATTGATAACAAAAGACCCATTGAAGATCTTGTGACGGCAATGTTCCGAGTTGACTTGTGAAAACCCAAAGACTTCTGAATCTGTCAGTGGCCTTCCAAGTTCCTTGCTGACATTTTCAAGATAATCTATCTCTTCCTGACTTAGAGCCAAACCTTCTTTTTGACTATATACTTTGATATCATTTACGGGTATGATCTTTTCCGGCTGAAGATGGATATCAAAAATATCCTGATCGAGTCCCTGATATTTTTTTTGTAACATCGGGTCAATGCTGTCCATTTCGGTAATCGTAAAATACTCCTCTATCCTTTGAACGCCCTCAATTCCCATATTCCTTGTGATTTCCACCGCATTAGTGGACCAAGGAGTAATCATTTCTTTTCTCGGTCCGGCAAATAAACCGTCAATTTTTTCTGAAGCTATAGGTGTTGCTTCTCCAAAGAGCCAAATCAGCTTATCAGTATCTTGTTTGTTTATCGGGTGTTTTGCCTGAACGGCGTATATCAGTGATTGAGGGGATTGGAAAAAGAGGATCATGTGCGGTTTTTTGAAGCCTTTTTTGAAGAAGGAGCAAAGGTAAACATTTGAGTCAAAAGTTTAAAGAAAACTTGAACATGGAGATCACCCAAAAACACTGAATATTGATTTTTATCAACTATGAAAGTAATTGAACTACAATCTTCCAGTTGATTGAAAATCGTCCGTTCCAAACAGTAACTTCAAAGGGATCTTGAAGGTGTTCTCATTGATATTGAGTAAATAATCAGAAAACCAACACATAAAAACCGCTTGTTTGCAATATAAAAAAGCAAGCTGATAAAGCTGATGTACTGAAGATCAAAAATCAGTGATCATCAATATTATCAACATGCCAAAACTTTTACCTAATAGTAAAACGCCCAATCAGGAATAGTAATAAGTAAAATAACAATAATTGTATATGAGTTAAAAACCAATTCTCAAGCCAGCATTGACCATAAAAGCATTTAATCCGGCACCTGTCCCATTTCTAGGAGATATGGTTTCTGATAACTCATACTTGTATGCTAAATCAACGAATATAATGCTGAGGTCAAAACCTATCCCACCTATGGCTGAAAGCTGAAAGTTATTCAAATCATCTGTTGTTATTGATGATATCGCATCAGAAATGTTGTCGTTTACATTGAAAGCAAAGTTAGGCCCTGCAAAAATCCTCATCCCTAAGGCCCTCCCCCCATCAGGTTGAAACAATTTATACCCTAACATCACAGGAATATTTAATTTGGTGATTGAAATATCCCCAACGTTGTCAATTTCCAAACTCACAGGATTAACCATGATTCCTGGCTGCACAAAAAAAGTGCTTCCAATTTGAAGATCTGCTCCAAAACTTAATCCATTTTTACTGGTAAGTTGTCCCTCGACTGCCTCATAAGATAAATCGGTAAATTGAATTCCAATTTGAGGACGTAACGAAAACTGAGCCATGGCGCTGAAGCTTATAATCATCAGAACGGCTGTTGCAAGAGTAAATTTCTTCATGATTAGTTAGATTTATAATTTTAATTGTGTTTTCAATTGTAATGAGACAAAAGTAAATCATTTTTATTATATAAATTTAAAATTATATCGTAAAAATACACTCCTACCCAAACCAACTACCAATTTATTACTGCTATAAAATAACTTAACTAATTGAATTTCAATTAAATATACTTTTAAATAAGATTTCATAAAACTTGTTTAAGAATTGGTAATATTTAGCTTTTTGCGAAGTATGGTACGCGCTACTTCTATGTTCAGATATGATTGACATGTGATCATAGCTATCACTTAAAGCATTCCATAAGATTGAAAATATAAAGCAAATTTTAAAAAGTTGAGAATTCACTGTTGAGAAAACTACAATTTATATTTTTCCTTGGATAGCAAAACTTTATTAATTTTTTAGATAACAGTGCAACCTTACACCATCCTTTCCAATCATAGAGAAAAATATCAATTCTAAACCAACTAAAAACATGAAATTTATCAAAACAAAAACCATTTCCTTTTTAGGAATCAAAACCCTTATGGCTTTATTCCTATTGTCTTCTTGTGAAATATTCAAGGAAGAAAACCCTTTGATCCATAAGGACAAAAACACAAAACACACCACCTATTACGGACCAGCCAAATCCTTGGGTAATGGAAGGGCACAAACATTCATTACACTCAATAGAAGTGGTGATCCCATTGCAATGGGTGTGGCATTGAGTGAGAAATCACTGGAAAATCTTCCTGCGGGTCACGAGGGTCACCATGCCTTCGAATACTTACTTGAGCTTCCTACAAAGGCAAGTATAACACCCTTTAAATTTGTGACCCTAGACTGGAATCCTATGGGGCATGAACCTGAAGGGATTTTTAACATCCCCCATTTCGATTTTCATTTTTATTTGATTTCAAATGAGGAAAGATTGACCATCACTCCTTTGGCACCAAATGTAATGGATACTGAGATTCCTTTGGCCAAATACATGCCGGTAGGATATATTCAATTGCCTGGCAGGATCCCCAAAATGGGTGTTCACTGGATCAATCCTTCTGCACCTGAATTCAACGGAGAGACATTTAAGAAAAATTTTACCTATGGAACGTTCAAAGAGAAGTTAGCATTTATGGAGCCTATGATCTCCCTGGATTATATCAAAAGCAAACCGACTGTTCCCGCTGATGTCATTTCCCTTCCAGAAGCTTTCCAAGTAGATGGCTATTACCCATCCAAATATGAAGTAAAATACAACAGCCAGAGAAAAGAATATCTGATCTTAATGTCAGATTTCACTTTTAAAATGGCAGATACCGAATAGTGATTGTGTTTTTATTTTAAAATCCCCTTGAAATTTCTTGGGGATTTTTTTAATTTTTTTTAAAACCTAAAATTAATCTGTATCAAAACTGATAATCATGAAAAAATCACTGGGGCCTTGTGAACATACTTTTCATCCTCTAATGTACAAAGAATAAACTGAGCTGTTTCTTTCCTACTTATGGTAAGTGCGGGTTTTGTTTCATTGCCAATAATGACTTTTGGCATTTTATAAGTTTGCCTATTTGTCAAAACAACAGGTCTTACGATAGTCCAATCCAATCCGGAGTTTCTGATCATGGCCTCCTGTCTTTCATGTTCGAGATAGGCGGACGAAAGATTACTATTATCGATAAACCACACAAACCAACTTGGAATATAGGGTCTGCTGTCCCCTACTCCCCATGCAGACGTGAAAACCAGCCTTTTTATTTCTTCCTTTTTACAGATTTTGATCAAATTGGACATAGTAACCGACAGAAAATCTTCAGGGGTTCTGAGTGGGGACCATGGGAAATCACTTTTTCTGGAAATATTCAAGCAACTGATACATGCACCACAATCCTCTATAGCTATTCCTAGGTCTGTATAACTTCTTGTATCTCCTTCAAAAACCTGTAGATTACTGTGGTCATATTTTACATTGCTTTTATCCCTTACCAAAATATTTATCTGATAGCCCAGACTTAAAGCCTGATGCAATACTTCTTTGCCAGTTCGTCCAGTGGCACCTAAAAGAAGTATTTTTTTATTTCGCTGCATAAAACCTTATTTTAAAAATGGCCTCATTGATAAGATGCCAAAATTGTATTAGAAGTTGCACCGTATTAAAAATTTTGCTTTTTGACCCATATATTCTTTCCCTAATGGAACAGGGGCATGAAGGTGCTACTAAAGAAATAAACCCCGGAGAAAAATAAATTTGTTAGGATATAAATTTAAGGTTTGACCATCAAGTAAACTGCCTCGTGTTCCAAGAACAAACTTCAGATCTAGTTATTCCTTTTTTCAACTTTGATCCCCAATTTAGCTGTAGGTATTATTCCAACTTATCCAGATTGGCTTTCGATATAATAATTTTCTTTTTACTTTGTTTTTTTCTTGATTAAATACCGTGTTCCTAAAATCTAAAAAGACCTTCAATTCCGTATTTTCGGAATCGAAGGTCAAACCTTAATCCAAAATCTAAAAACCTCTCCTATTCCCCTTTCAAAGAATCTACAGGATTGATTGAGGCTGCCCGCAAAGACTGTATCCCCATTACTGACCAAGCCACTAACATGACTATTCCAATGGCAAATATTACTGTCTCTATACCCAAGTCTATCCTGTAGGTATAATCTTCCAACCATTTGCTCATTCCCCACCAAGCCAATGGTGCCGCAATAACAAAGGCCACTAAAACCAACTTGGTAAATTCCTTCGAGAGCAACAATACTAA
Source organism: uncultured Aquiflexum sp. (assembly GCA_964559905.1). GTDB lineage: Bacteria > Bacteroidota > Bacteroidia > Cytophagales > Cyclobacteriaceae > Aquiflexum. Next base: position 2,216 of record CAZLJT010000083.1, on the reverse strand, counting down.
TGAGCTTACGGATGCACCCAATGCCTTTCTGATACCGATCTCCTTCCTGCGCTGCTCTGCTGTGAAAGCCGTCAAGGCAAACAATCCCATGCAGGCAATAAAAATCGCAAATCCCGTAAAAGCAGCAAATACTTTCCCAATCCTTGTTTCTGAAGCATACATGGAAGCAAATCTCTCATCCAAGAATTCATAAGTGAAAGGCTGACCCGGTGCCAGTTCCTTCCATTTTGTTTCCAGCAATTGCAATACTTCCTGAACATCTTGCGCCTGAAACTTAAATGATGCAATACCTGAAGGATTAGAATCTACATACATCAATACCGCTCCGATATTTTCTTTTAAGGATTCAAAGTGAAAATTTTCCACCACCCCAATGACTGTTTTGACTTCCAATTCTTCTGTATTTAAACCGGTCACATTGTTCCCTGAGAATGTTGTGATTTTCTGCCCAATTGGATCTCCCTCAAAATTGAAATTCCTCAAAGCTGTCTCATTTATAATTACCCCCGAAGAATCAGACGGAAAGTCCAAAGAGAAATCCCTTCCTTGTACCATTTTCATTCCCAAGGTCTTAACATAATCAAAATCCACTTTCCAGTTTTGTATGGACACCATATTTTCTTGATCCTGAAAATCTCTGCCCATCACCCACCATGGGTTATCAGACCTATTGGTACCAGACACGGGTAAAAATCCACTCAAAGTCCCTTTTTCAATCAGCGGACTTCCCAATATTTGCTGTTTAAAGGTTTGCTTTTGTTCGCCTAAAGCATAGAGGTCATGGACCATTACAATCTGATCCTTGCTGAAACCCAGATTTTTGTTCTGAATAAAATTCATCTGGGAAAACAACACTATCGTACAGAAAATCAGGATAATGGAAATCGAAAATTGAAACACTACCAGGGAACTTCTTACCATAGAACTTTTCATTCCATTGGAAATATCTCCTTTCAACACTCTGGCAGGCTTGAAACCGGAAAGAAAAACTGCGGGATAAATCCCAGCAATCAAGCCAACCAGCATAGCCCCGAGAAGAAGTAAAATATAAAAACCGGGCGTATCGAAAGGTATGCTTAAGTCCCTACCTGCCAGAGCATTGAAAAATGGTAACAAAAGAGAAGCGATAAATACGGCAAGCAAAAAAGACATAAAACTCATTAAAAAAGTCTCTGCCATAAATTGGAAAATCAAGTCTCCTCTACCCGAACCCATACTTTTTCTTACACCCACCTCCTTGGCCCGGTTGGATGATTTGGCTGTGGCCAAATTCATAAAATTGATACAGGCAATCAACAAAATAAATACTGCAATAGCAACAAACAAATACACATAGGTAATTGAAAAATTGGCCTTAAACTCCCCTAACAAATCACTATATAAATGAATATCCAACAAAGGTTGCAGAGCATACTCCACCTTATTACCACTCGCGCGGAACATTTCCAAGGTAAAATCTTCCCCCATAACCTGCTTCAGTACAGGGGTCATATGTTTTTCGATCATAGTGGCAATATTTCCCTCCAATTTATTAGGGTCTGCACCGGGGCTTACAAGAATATAAGTCTGAAAATTATTGCCCAGCCATTGTTGGGATCTTGCCTCCTCAAGTCCTTCTGCTGACAGCAATACATGGAAATCAAAATGGCTGTTTTCCGGTATATCTTGATAAACTGCCGTGATTTTGTAATCAGTCTTATTGTCAAGAATCAAACTCTGTCCTACAGCATTTTCTCCTTTGAAGAACTTATCGGCCATGGTCTGACTGATCATCATCGTGTTTGGCTCATCCAACGCCCCTTTTTTACTGCCCTGCACCAAAGGGATATCAAACACTTCCAAAAAGTCTTTGCCAGCAAAAATCACCTTGTTTTCTTTAATATTGTCCTCAAACCTTTTGATCAAAAAAGATCCCTGATTTCTGAAATGAACAGAAGCCTCTACTTCGGGTATCTCCTCCACCAAAGCATCTGCCATGGGTGCAGGAGCAAAAGTCATATTCATGGCATTACCACCAAAAACAATGTCAGATGTCACCCGATAAATCCGCTCCGCATTTGGAAAATGTTTGTCATAACTCAGTTCATTGCGGACAAAAAGCGCAATAACAAGACAAAGTGCAATGCCTAAAGATAATCCCAAGACATTAATGATGGATATACTCTTGGTCTTCCAAAAGCTTCTCAGTGCGATTTTAAGGATGTTTTTTAGCATGG
>CAZLJT010000082.1:0-13363 GCA_964559905.1 uncultured Aquiflexum sp. | reverse complement strand
TAATTGACTATTAAACTTTCATTTCAGACAACCTTTTCTGCCAATTCCACGAATCCCTCAGGGAATCTTCCAAAGAATACTTCGCTTCCCAACCCAAAACTTTGTTGATTTTATCTGTATTGGCCCAAACTTTTTCGATGTCCCCGGGTCTTCTCGGTCCGATTTCATAGTTTAATTTTTGACCACTTACTTTTTCAAAAGTCTGGATGACTTCCAATACGGTATTGCCTCTACCTGTTCCAACATTGAAAATATCGTAAAAATTAAGTTTCTGATTGGATAAGTATGCCAATGCTTTCACATGTGCATCCGCCAAATCCATTACATGGATATAATCCCTTACACAAGTACCATCGATTGTATCGTAGTCATTTCCAAATACTGTGATTTTCTCCCTTATTCCCGCAGCTGTCTGAGTGACAAAAGGAATCAGATTGGCCGGAACTCCTATGGGTAATTCCCCGATTTCAGAACTGGGATGTGCACCCACTGGATTAAAATATCGTAACGCGATAATTCTTGAATCCACACCACTCTGGATAAAATCCCTAAGAATATCCTCACAGATCTTTTTGGTGTTACCATAAGGACTCTCGGCATCCTGTCTTGGAGTAGATTCCGTAACAGGCAACTCTTTTGGTTGGCCGTAAACGGTACATGATGAGGAGAAAACCATGTCCTTAACCCTGAATTTGGACATGGTTTCCAAAAGAATCAGCAATGAATCGATATTATTGGCATAATATTTCAAAGGCAACCTGGTACTTTCACCTACTGCTTTGGAAGCGGCAAAGTGTATCACTCCGGAAAAATCATTCTCAAGGAATACCTTTTCGACTCCGGACCTATCCAAACAATCCACCTCATAGGCGGTAATTTCCCTGCCACAAATTTTATTCAAGCCTACCAATGCTGATTTTTCTGAATTGGAAAAATTGTCAATGATTACAGGCTCGAAGCCTGCATTGACCAATGCTACTGCGGTATGGGATCCAATATAACCTGCCCCACCGGTAATGAGTATTTTTTTCATAATGCTTAAGATTAAACTACAATAATAATAGCTTCAATTCAAAAATCAGTTCTATATGATTATTTATGATGATTTATAAAAATTAGATTTCTTATTTATCCGTGTGGAAAAACCCGTTATCACAAAGTCATCAAAGATTTAAAATAGTACATAAGATCATTTGAATAAAACCCAATATCAACGGATTAAAGTAAAGAATCCACTGATTTCCTTGGTTTGAACTTGCCCGTTTACATTCATTTCCAAGAAGATCAAATACGTATATGAACCTATTGGTGCCTCTTGTCCATTTACTAATCCATCCCAACCTGAATCCCCACTGTAGATCAAATTACCCCATCTGTTCAGCACTTTCAAATTAAAATTGACATTACAATTGGAAACAGGGCCATATAACCCGTCCAATGGATTGAAACCGGTCGGCATTCTGACCTGAGGTGCTTCCTCCACCATTTCACCCAGGCCATTGCTGATACATCCTCTGCTATCTTGAATACTGATATTATACACTCCTCGGGGAATACCTTCCAAGGTCACTCCCCCGGAATTGTCAAATTGCCACAAGTAGGTGTAAGGACCTATGCCTTCCACGGAATTCACGATCAACTCCCCGTTGGATTCTCCCGGACAACTGGGTTTGAGAACCCTGATATCCGCTACTGCAGGCATTGGGGAATCTATTTTGAAATTGACAGGTAAACTACAACCATTGGCATCGGTAACAACAAAAGCATAATCTTTTCCCTCCAAATCTGAAAATCTTATCTGATTGCTACTGATTATTGCCTGCGGATAATCTACGGTATAAGGTCCCAATCCCCCCGTGATTTCCAGCACTTCTGATCCATCAGCCCTACCAAAACATGAGGTAGCTACTGTTTCCAACTCTCTGAAAGAAAGTAACTGGGGTTCTTCAATTACAATATCCTCCAGCAGGACAGAACATCCAAAAGAATCCGTGACCCGTACAGAATATGATCCTGATATTAAATTATAAGCAGTTAATGAATTTAAACTGCCTTGATGGCTCCATTGGTAGGTATAAGGAGGTTTGCCTCCCTTGACGTCAAGATTTATCCTTCCTGTGTTTTCCCCAAAACACAACACATTATCCAAATTCAAAACAGAAACTTCTAAATCAGGGTTAATGACTACCTCTAATTTTGGAGAAGTTCCTTCACACATATCATCAAAAAGACTAAATTCTCTATACCATATTTTTCCAGTTACTCCGGGATTTGACCATTTCACTGCCACAACACTCTGGTCATTGGGCCCAACAATTTCACCCTCCTCAATAAACCATTCAAATCCCCGGTTATTGAATTTTTCAGCTACAGTATATTCATGGTTTTGCTCAGGATCAAAACAAATTTCCAATTCTCCAATTGGTATTCCAGCATCTATCAAAGGATTAATCACAACATTTAAAGTAATGGGATCTCCGGGACAACCTTCAGAATTATAAGGAATCGCGATAACCTGTGCATTCAGGTTTGCTGGACCCCAAAGAATCTTAACCTCTTTATTTTCTTCATTCACTTCTAATATCTCTCCACCGACAACATCCCAATCCACTTTTGAAATAATCTCTTCGGAAAAAAAAGTATATGTCAATTCTTCTACCAAAGGACAAGCCTTGGTGATACCGGCAATTTCTCCATCAGTATTATCAACTTGAACTTTAAATTTTACCTCCTGCTGTTCATCACAACTGTTTTCACTGATAGAAGCAATTACCTTTATTTCGAATTCTCCTGTTTCGGTATAAGTATGACCCACTTCTTTACCAATTTTGGTATCACTTCCATCACCGAAATCCCAAACAAAATAAGTAAAAAGGTCATTTTCAGGGAGAATTTCCCAAATCCCTTCTCTTTGATAACAGGCAACCCTTTCACCAAGTAATTCAAATTCATAGGAAGATTCTACTTCAAAATTAAGATTATCCAAACTGGCACCCACTGCATAACCATAGGATTCTATATAACCAAAACCATAAACATAGGCAATGAGTCCTTCAGTATTTCTAAGGTTATGAACCCCCTGATTGATTCGGACACGGGCATAAGAATAAACTGAATTTTGGGTTATTTCGGCGAAATTATTTCCAATGTTTTGCCCATCTAACCAAGTATCGCCTTTAGCTGATGTTTTTACAATTATATTCACATAATGGCTTGTAATGGATGGCAGTTGAAGGGCATTGAACGTAATGTTACTTAATAGTTGCTGATTGGGACTGTAAGAAATCATAAACGGATCGCCATCTTGAAATAGGGCCTGAGTAGCATCGTTACATCCTTGGCTTTTTGAAAAAACAGTTACGGAAGAGGGTTTATTGGTAACAATGCTGGCAACCCTGTCCCTTTCGATATCAAAAGTAAGAAATTTACCGGCTTGTAAAATCCCCACATTATTGCCATCTATCAATACTTCCGTATCATTTTCTGAGGCAAGAACTTTTACCAATTCGCCAGACGACCTTCCTGAAAGAGGAATATGAAAAAATTCTGTACCCCAAGTATTGACGGGATAGGTCTGCTGAAAAAGGTGGTCATTGGCCTGACCACAATCACCCACACTTGTCCATTTATTTCCTCCAAAAACAGCGATATTTTTACATTCGTCTACGTTTTCCCCAACTACCTTTACCCTTGAACCCGTCAGATCACCTCTGGCTTTCAACTGGTAACTTTGTCCTCTGTTCAGATTAATTTCAAATGGAATGCCGGCTGGCCTCCCATTGACTGTGAAAACAGCAGGAGTTATTTCAATTCTTGTATTGTTTTCCACTCCTACCACAAGTAAGGTGCTCTCGTTGTTGATATTGGCATCGTAATTCACTTGGGTTGTCATGGTTTCAAAATGGGATGTGACAAAATAATCCTTCCCAAGTGTAGGTAAAGGCAAAATTACAGTACCGTCAGCTGACCTGAATCTTTCATTGAAAGCATAAACAGATATATTTCCTGTCGAAATAATATAAACACCCTTGTTTTCCACTACGCCTGACGTCCGGTGAAGCATATCCACATCATCAATATTATGCATAAACTGCTGACCGGGACTCAGGTTGAAACTAATGTTCCTTCCTCCATATTGCAAAGTACCGCTTGCATTTTCACTTGCAGTGATAATAACTACCCCCCTATCAGGGGCATCAGGTGGTACTCCATTGTTTTCCATAAAACCAAACCAGAACTCCTTGCCCACAGTGGTGACCTGGGCGATCACCTGTAATGAAAAAATCACCTGCATCACTGCAATAAATGAGAAGACGGCCAGGAATTTAAATACTCTCATCAATAAACTGAATTTAATGCCGTTAAATTAAAATAATCTTTTGGGTATAAAAATTAATTTTGAGTGAAATACAATTTTCTTTCTATAAGTTGTTGAATTCAATAAATCAAAACCATTTTTTTGGTTTATAGGGTTAATTTTGAAACATTGTCTTAAAACAGATTTCTAAATCTTTGACGAATAAATCAAGTTAGATGCTACGCTGGTCCTGCAATTTTTTCTGACCTAATTATTTTGAAACAATCCTCTTGAAGAAAGTTGTTTGTTTGACAGACATCAGGTCAGGAATTCATACAGACAAAAAAAATAAATTTTAAATTTTTTAGATTTCCTTTTTACATTATAAATCAGATACATATCTTTAAAAGATTAAAGTACAACTTTATTAATTTTGAATCACCCAAATCCAAAATAATACTGATCAAGATGCGGTATTGTCTCACGCTTGACCTGAAAAATGATCCTGTATTAATTGCCGAATATGAGTCTTATCATAAAAAGGTTTGGCCTGTAGTTGTACAAAGCTTTTATGATTCAGGAATTTCAACAATGGAAATTTACAGGTGGGAGAATAGATTATTCATGATAATTGAGGCAGAGGAAGGTTTTTCTTTTGAAAGTAAAGCAAAAGCAGATGCCGAAAATCCCATAGTTCAGAAATGGGAAAGCTTGATGTCCACATACCAAGAGAAACTTCCGGGCGTTAAAAATGGTGAAAAGTGGCAGTTGATGAAAAAAATATTTAAAGTTTAAAGAAAAAGAATTTTTACTATTTTTGGTTAAAGTTATAATTGAAAGCCGTGCCGTATAAAGAAAGAGAAATAGAGAAAAAATACTACTCCATTGGAGAAGTTGCCAGCATTTTTAAAGTAGCTCCCTCATTGATAAGATATTGGGAAGGGGAATTTGATATCATCAAACCCAAAAAAGATAAAAAAGGAAACAGACGTTTTACCAAGGATGATATTGAAAAAATCAGATATATCTACCAATTGGTAAAAATCAAAGGATATACTTTGCAAGGGGCGCAGGAAGTCCTCAAAACCGGCCAAGAACAAGTTTTCGACAAGGCTACCATGGTGGACCGGTTACATCAGATCAGGAGATTTTTAATGGAAATCAGAGATACCATGCATGTCAAAGCCGAATGAAACGCAACACTATGAATTGGCACTCAGTCTCATTCCGCAGATAGGTCCTGCGGTCTATAGAAATATCATTGCATATACCGGGTCTGCCTACAATTTTTTGGGGCTTCCAAACGGAAAAGCAGCAAAAATCCCAAGAATCAGTCAAAAGCTCCTCTCCTTACGAAAGGAAAAAACTTCCTTCCTTAAAAAAGCAGAGGAGCTTTTGGAAATCTGCTTGAAAAAGAACATTCAGGTCATCACCATTTCCGACCCTCAATTTCCACAAAGACTCAAAAGCCTGGAGGATATGCCTTTGGTGATTTTCAGCAAAGGCTTGTCTGACATGAACCCAAAAAGAACTTTGGGAATAGTTGGTACCAGAAACGCTTCTGAATATGGCAGAAACATCACCAGAAAAATCATAGAAGATGTAGCTCCTCATAACCCGACTATCATCAGTGGTTTGGCATATGGAATTGATATTGAAGCCCATAAAACGGCCCTTCAATTTGACCTGCCCACCTTGGCAGTATTGGGATCTTCTCCTGACCAAATATATCCCTCTATCCATAAGAATACAGCACTTGCCATGCTTGAAAGAGGCGGATTGATCAGTGAATTTATGCCGGGTAGTGAGATGCACCCGACCAACTTCCCCAAACGCAACCGGATAATTGCAGGCCTTTCAGATGCTTTGATTGTAGTAGAAGCTGCCAAAAAAGGCGGCGCTTTGATTACTGCCGAAATAGCTTATAGTTACAACAAAGAGGTATTTGCTGTTCCCGGCAATCTCCAATCCACCTATAGTGAAGGATGCAATAACCTGATCAGAACTATGAAAGCATCCATTTTTACAGGCTTGAAAGATCTCGAGGAGGCATTGTCATGGTCGAAAGAAAACAACGGGGCAGAAACAAAAAGCAAAAACGAGAGCATTCAGGATTTGGACGAAACAGAAAAGAAGATTTATGAAATCCTTATTGAATCCAAAGAAATTGAAATTGACCAATTGGCATTCCGGATGGAATTACCACTTTCAGTTTTGGCCTCCAAACTTTTGAATATGGAGTTTCAGGGGATTATCCGGGCTATGCCTGGGAAAAAATACAAGATCGTTTAGTTTCCCCCTCTAGGTGTAGATTTAACCTTCGATGGCGACTAGGGGAGTTTGCAACTACACCTTTATAACCAAACCAATTTATAATTGAAATATATCCTAAATTCGCCAATAATCCACTTCGATCAGGCCTTTTTGCCCAAATGTAAGTGATTAGTCATGATTATATATCCGAATAAGTAAGGTACTTTTACCCTTCTGCAAAGCATGGGCAATCTATATCTAGCACCATCGCCAAACTTCACCCAGGAGGGGAAAGTAAAAATCTGTCCTTCAAAAAAAATCCTTCGAGGTTTTTAAAACCTCAAAGGATTAAGCTTTACCTTCTTCCCATCTTTGGCATCATGCCACCGAGTGCTTTTTGAGGGCCGCCCATTTTGTTCATTTGTTTCATCATTTTTCGCATATCCCCAAATTGTTTCATCAGGTTATTGACTTCTACGATAGATCTTCCACTACCGGAAGCAAGTCTTTTCCTTCTACTGCCATCAATGATATCCGGATTTTCTCTCTCCAAAGGAGTCATGCTTTTGATAATAGCTTCAATGGGCTTGAATGAGTCGTCATCAATATCCAGACCTTTCATGGCCTTACCCATGCCCGGGATCATTCCCATTAGGTCTTTGATATTTCCCATTTTTTTGATCTGTTCCAATTGGGAAAGGAAATCATCAAAATTGAATTGGTTTTTACGGATTTTGGCATTGATTCTTTTGGCTTCATCTTCATCAAATGATTGTTGGGCGCGCTCCACAAGGGATATCACATCACCCATTCCCAAGATCCTTTGAGCCATTCTATCAGGATGGAAAACATCCAAGTTTTCCATTTTCTCACCGGTAGAAATAAACTTGATAGGCTTGTTGACCACGTGTCGGATGGAAATGGCGGCACCACCTCGGGTATCACCGTCCAATTTGGTCAGGACCACCCCGTCAAAATTCAGTCTTTCATCAAAGGTTTTTGCAGTATTGACAGCATCTTGACCGGTCATTGAATCCACTACAAAAAGTGTCTCCGATGGGTTCAAAGCTTTTTTCAACGCTTCAATTTCCTGCATCATCTGCTCATCAACTGCCAATCGTCCCGCAGTATCGACAATGACTATTTTCTTGCCTTTTTGCTTGGCATGGGCCAAAGCATTGTTGGCAATTTGAATGGCATTTTTATTTTCCGGTTCAGCATAAACCTCCACTCCTATCTGTTCTCCTAATACCTTCAACTGATCTATCGCAGCCGGCCTATAGATATCGCAGGCAACCAATAAAACCTGCTTACCCTGCTTTTTGAGGAAGCTGGCAAATTTTCCTGTGAAAGTAGTTTTACCTGAACCCTGAAGACCTGAAATCAAAACAACTGCCGGGTCACCTTTGACATTGACATCTACTTTGCTGCCACCCATTAATTTGGTCAATTCTTCTTGGGTGATTTTCACCAATAATTGACCCGGTGAAACAGCAATCAATACATCTCTTCCAAGAGCTTCCTCTTTGATTTTGTCTGTTACCTCTTTGGCTACTTTATAGTTAACGTCAGCATCAATCAGGGCTCTTCTGATTTCCTTGACAGTGGTGGCAACGTTTATTTCTGTTATTTTCCCTGTTCCCTTCAGGGTTTTAAAAGCGCGGTCTAATTTTGAACTAAGATTATCAAACATATCTTCAATACTATTTGATGCAAAAATAGGAATTTATTTGGTAGTAAAATGGTATTGAATCCTGTGAGTATACTTTTCACCAGGATTTAATCTGGCGGTTGGGAACTCAGGTTCATTGGGAGAATTGGGGAATACCTGAGGTTCAAGACACATTCCCATATGCTTGGTATAGGCTATCCCAGCTGTATTGATATTACCGTCCAGAAAATTCCCTGAATAGAACTGAACTCCCGGGGCATCGCCGTACAATTCCATAAACCTACCTGAACCCGGGTGATAAACCTCTGCCATTTTCACCAATTCACCGTCATGTTTTTCCTTAACCACATAATTATGGTCATAGCCTCCAGGTACTTGGGCTATTCTTTCACCTATGGTGTGGGGTTGGTTAAAGTCAAACGCTGTTCCTTCTACTGAGGCCAATTCACCAGTGGGAATTAATTCATCATTGACAGGGGTATATTTTGAAGCATGGATTACCAATTCATGCCCCAGAATATCTTCCTTTAGAGCACTTAGGTTGAAATAGCCATGTTGGGTAAGATTGACAATAGTAGACTTATCCGTTTCAGATTCAAATTCCACCAAAAGCTTATTATCAGCAGTCAGCTCAAAAGTCAGGGTTGTTTTTAGATTGCCGGGGTATCCCTCTTCCCCATCAGGACTTAGGTAAGTCATTTTAACTTTCATTGAATTTTCACTTTCAACCATTTCAGCATCCCAATGCTTTCTGTGAAAACCTATTAATCCGCCATGCAAGTGATTGTTGCCATTATTGGTAGCCAATTGATAGGTGGTGCCATCCAATTCAAATTTGCCATTAGCTATCCTATTGGCATACCTACCCACAGAAGCACCCAAATACCCGTTATTGGAATCGTAGCCTTCCAGATTGTCATGTCCAAGAATAATGTTTTCAGATTCCCCATCTTTGTCAGGCACCATCAATTTGGTGATTAATCCACCAAAGCTGGAAATTTCAACCTTGATTCCGTTTCCATTGTCAAAAGTGAATAGTTTGGCATTTTTTCCTGCTACAGGAACTTCCTGAATATTGACATTGAATTTGATTTCCTTTTTTTCCATTTCGTTGTTTTCAGATTTAGGTGATTGACAGGACCATATAGTCCCAAAAATTAATCCCACAGATATTACCGTGGTCAATAGATGCTTTCTTTTCATTTTAGTTTTATGGTTTGTGTTTCTTATGAAAGTTTAAATTTCTATAAACTCTATTTCTCTTTCATTCACTCGGATAATTAGCCGGATTGGTATCTATTCTTGTTTCTTGGTCCTTAGCTCTAGGTCCTAGCCCTTTTCCCAACTACTGACAGAGCGTCATCTTGGATCTTGGTTATTGTCAATCGTCAACTCCTGGATTTATTTGACTATTTTTCTTTATTTGGAGATTCTTCACTTCGCTGAAGAGTTAATTTTTAACTTTAGTCTTTTTGGCAGCTCGTTCAGAATGACGACACACTACTTTAACCACCTCCCTGACATCTGACTTCCGTCATCGGACAGTAACAGCGTATCTTGCCTCTCTCCTCTTCCCTAACATCCTTGACCGTAATAGGCATCTTTTCCGTGTTTCCTTTCAAAGTGTTTTCGGATCAATGCATCTTTCAACCTTGGGGCATTGGGGTTAATCTGAAGGGTAAGATAGGCCATTTTGGCGATTTCTTCCATGACTTTACTGTTATAGACCGCTTTAGCGGCATCTTCGCCCCAGGCAAAGGGTCCATGGCTTCCCACCAATATCATTTCAACTTCTTCAGGATTTAGATTTTTTTCTGCCAAACAATCCAAAATCTGTTGTCCTGTATTGTGTTCATAGTCTCCTTGGATCAGTTCGTTTGACATCGGCGGTGCACAAGGGATGTCCGAAGTCAAATGATCCGCATGCGTCGTTCCGAATATCGGAATATCCAGTTGTGACTGGGACCAAGCCACTGCATAAGTAGAATGGGTATGACAAATCCCCCCTATATGGTTCCAATGTTTGTAGAGAAATGCATGGGTTTTGGTATCAGAGGAAGGTCTCATGTCACCCTCAATGATATTATTATCAAAATCCACAATAACAATATCCTCTAATTTTAAGTCCTCATAAGGCACTCCACTGGGTTTGATGGCGAAAACTCCCTTTTCCCTATCCACCGCACTTACATTGCCAAAAGTATAGATGACGAGGTCGAGGGTTGGGAGAAGGAGGTTGGCTTGGAGGCAAGAGGTTTTTATATGTTCAAACATAGTTAATTTAGGATTATAAATTTTAGATCTTAGATTTTAGATTAAGGTGCAAAATTAGATTTGTGATTTAAGATTTAGGTGGATTTATCGCTTCCTCTTTGATTATTTGATTTCGAATTATTCTCAATGGTTTTTAGGCTACTGACAAAAATGGCTGATAACTCATTAGCTTCTTTTAGAAGATCTTTAACATCAATCCAACCTTTTTCCTCGACAATTTCCAGCCAATAGCAACTTTCGTCTGACTCCTCTAGAACAACTTGCATTTTAGAAATAAATTCATTGTTACTTCTGGACCTGCAAACTGCCCTGCTGTTTGCTCCTACCGATGTTCCACATTTCACCAATTGATTCACAATTATCCTTGATGGAATTGTATTTGGTAATTTTTCCGCAAGGTCAATTACATCAATTGAAAATTTTTTGGTTCTGGATTTAAGCTGATTTTGCATGGATAAAAATTTTAGATTAGAAAAATGATTACTTCAACAATTTAATCATTCTACACTTCCCAATCTAAAATCTACCTTCTAAAATCTAAAATCATTCACTTCATCCCTTCTTCTTCATCCTTCAACAACCTTCCCAAATTCCAAATACTCCTGATACAATTTCTCGTAAATAGGAACATTGTTGGCAATCGGCTCATATACTTTGTCAAATCCATTTCCCATAGCTTTGATAGCTGCTTGAGTATCGGGGTGAATGCCGGCAGCTACAGCCGCATACATGGCCGCGCCTAAGGCGGGAGCTTGATCTGAAGAAGCGACCTTGATAGGCATATTGAGTACATCAGCGAGTGTCTGCATGACCAAAGCGGACTTTTTGGCTACTCCGCCCAAACCGATCACAGAATCAATTTTGACTCCTTCTTCCCTGAACCTTTCCACAATTCTTTTAGATCCAAAAGCAATGGCTTCCACCAATGCTTTAAATATCCTAGAAGCATCCGAACCCATATTGAGATTTCTGATAGCTCCTTTCAAAGCTTGATTGGCATCAGGTGTTCTCCGCCCATTGATCCAATCCAAGGCCACAATGCTGGAGTCGGCAACAGGTATGGCCATTGCTTCTTCTGATAATTTGACAATCAATTGATCTTCCAGTTCGGATTTCAATTTTTCTTTTTGAGCTGGGTCGAGTGTTTGGCTTGCTTCAATCAATTCCAAAGAAGGCTTTAGCAAGAGGCTTTTAAACCAAGCCAATACATCTCCAAAGCCTGATTGTCCGGCTTCCAAACCTATCGTGCCGGGAATTACGGAACCATCCACTTGGCCGCATATACCTGTAATCAATTTATCTCCAAGTGTCTCCTTATCTGTTACCATGATATCACAAGTGGATGTACCCATCACTTTGATCAATGTATTTGCGGTGACCTCTCCTCCTACAGCTCCGGCATGGGCATCGAATGTGCCAACGGCAACCACAACTTCTGTTGATAATCCCAGTTTAGATGCCCAATCCTTACTTAGATTTCCGGCTACTTTATCCGAAGTATAAGTATCCGTGTATAGTCTACCTTTTAATTCATCCAAATATGGATCAAACTTTCCAAGGAATTCCTTCGGAGGCAAACCACCCCAGCTTTCATGCCACAGGGCTTTGTGTCCTGCCGCACATCTGCTTCTTTTTAAGGTCAAAGGGTCTTTACAACCGATCAATTGGGCAGTGATAAAATCACAATGCTCCATCCAAGAAAACGCTGCTTCTTTGACAGCTTCGTCTTCTCTGATCACATGCAGTATTTTCGCCCAAAACCATTCGGAGGAATAAATCCCACCCTCATATTTGGTGTAGTCCTCCCCTCCCCATGTCCGCGCAATATGATTGATCTCATCCGCCTCCTTGATAGAAGTATGGTCTTTCCAAAGGACCATCATAGCATTTGGGTTTTCATAAAATTCAGGTTTAAATGCCAGAGATTGGGCATTTTCATCGACCGGCATAGGAGAAGATCCTGTGGTGTCCACACAGATTGCTTTAACTTGAGCAGGATCAATTCCTGATTTAGTAAGTACGTTTTTTATGGTAGCCTCCAAACCTTCCAAATGGTCTGAGGGATGTTGTCTGAATTGATTGAAAACTGGATTACAATATTTTCCTGCTTTCCATCTTGGATACCAAAAAACATCTTCAGCAAGAGTTGCTCCATTTGAAGTATTTACCAAAACAGCCCGTACAGAATCCGTACCATAATCAAGGCCAATTACATAGTTATCTTTCATTAATGCTTGTGTCAATTCAAATTTCGCTTTCAATAATTATCGAATTGAAAGTATCACTTAACCCTTACCATCAATACCGACTTGGCCGGAACTGCTATTTGAAGGTTTTCTTTGCTTAATTTAAAATCTTTGAATTCCGAAACTTTGACTACTTCCTTGTTTTCAAAAGTGTTATGAGAACTGATTTGTGGAGCGGTCAAAATCTGGGCAGTCACAGACTTGGCTTCAATGCCCCTCAATACAACATCAAGGTCAATATTCTTATCTGGATGGATATTGGCAATACTGATATTGACGGTGCCGTCTACCGATTTGGAAGTGGAGACATTCAAAGCCTCCATTTTTTCTTTTCCAAAGCTTACCTCTTCAGAAACAAGGTGGTGTGACAGCAAGGTCGCATCCTTATGGGGCTTATACATGTCAAAAACATGGTATGTTGGTGTCAGGATCATGTCATTGTCATTTGTCAAAATGATGGCCTGAAGTACATTGACAGTCTGGGCTAAATTTGCCATATGGACCCTGTCGGCATGTTTGTTGAAAATATTCAGGGAGATCGCAGCGACAAAGGCATCTCTCATCGTATTTTGCTGATATAGGAACCCGGGATTGGTTCCGGGTTCCACCTGATACCATGTG
>CAZLJT010000081.1:0-13456 GCA_964559905.1 uncultured Aquiflexum sp. | reverse complement strand
CGGTGTGGAGAAAAGAACAAAAGCATGGAATCGCAACCTGCCAAATAGCTTGGGTAGTTATTATAATCCAAACTATTTAATCTTATGGTAAAGGGTGCTTCTTTTGTTGCTGTGATATTTAAGGTATTAGCAATTTTAATTAAATCCCAGCCTGGATTATCTCCCGCACTTCCTGAATATTTATTGATCTGCCAATCATATTCACCTCCAGATCCAAATGTACTTTGATCCGAAAACAATGTACCTATAGCGACACCACCAGGCTTAAAAGCATCACCTTCAGGGAAAAAGGTACAGTTGATACAACCTAAATCAATCCCAACAGTATCTTTGGCCATTATGAGTCCAAAATCTATATAATTTTGAATCATGGCTAATCTAAACCCTACTTTATCTTCCACCAGTGCTCTATCCTCATAAAACATATCGGGGGTACTCAATGCCAATTGTCTTGTTGATTCAATTTTATCGAAAAGATTGTAAACCATTACTTTTGGAGTAGTTCCCATACTTTGAACTTTTAATGGAAATGTACTGCCTGTAAAATTCCCTAAAAGCATGCTTACAGACATCTCCTCACCAGGCCAAATATCCCTACCATAAATCGGAACTATTTTAATACCATTAGTAATCCCAAAATCAGATGATTCAGACAAACGACCCAAGTCATCTAAAGTAGAATTAGTTTTTAAACTACCTGTTGTTTTTATCTCGAAAATTTCAGTTGCTTCATCCATTAAGACCTGGGCATTTAAAACTGGAACATCCACATTGCCTTCATTTTTAAATACAATATTAAAGAATGCTGACTTCCCTCTCCTTACTACATCCGGAGCCAAAATATTATAAGTCAACCCACTATACCCAGTACTCGGCTCCACTTCCAATCCATTCTCCAAAATCACAGCAGATCCATCCGGGTTCTTAACCTCTACATCATAGATACCAAAGTCCACATCTGCCAATCTCCAACCTAAGCTACCGCTCATGCTATTGGTCAGATTTACTTGGGTTGCACTGATGACTTTGTTTCCATCTTTGAGCAATGAAACCTCCATACCGGCTTTGAAACCTGCACCGGTAATGGTTGTGGTAACTGTTCCGTTTCCGACAACAGAAGGGTTGGAAGACAAAATGCTGAATGGCAGGGCCCTTGCCAGCAATTCAATGTTCTGCGCAAGCGGTATATCTGTTTTGACTAAAATGTAATAGGTTCCTGATTGAGTCTCGGGCACAAGCACACGTTGATTGGTGCGATTGGTATTGATGCCTTTATAATCAAATTCATTGGGAGAAGGTACTTTTCCGAATGACACAAAAACATCATTTGACCCTACAGATCTGCTCGAACTCAGGTCGATCACCAAATCAAGATTGGCACCTACATTGACTTTATAATAACGCCAGGTTCCTGCAATTAAAGTATTGGTAGTAGGAACATCCAATGGAAGAGACCTGACGTCCAGATTCAATTGCTTTTCAGCGACCAAGAGGTTGTTTTCAAAATTGACTTCATTGATAGAGGCCAAAAGATTCGTCCTGCCTATTCCGAAATAATTTCCGGGATCAAGGTTCAGAATCGAACCTTTGATATTATAGGTACGGCTTTGTCCGGGCAAGATATTGGCATCTGACTCCTGATTTCCTATTAAAGGATCCAATGCACCATTGAATTGTTGGTCTCCGGAAAGATAGAATCCATTGTAAAGCCTTCCAGAAGCAGGCTTATCCCCGATATTGGTCACTTCAATCTCTGCAGTAGTTTCGTCTCCAAGGAAAGCAGCTTCCTGAATGGAGAATGAACTGATGGTCAGATCCGTTGGATCGGATAAATTGATCAGAATGACCCGATTGCCCTCATTGTTGGTTTCGCCTCCTTCAAAGCCTTCAAATATTTTATTCTGATAATCTGCTTTGGCTATCAAATAGTAATTTCCGGAAACATTATTTGGGGTTTTGACCAAAGCACTATCTCTCAAAGTCTCCCCAACCGCCAAGGTTTTTGTAACTCTTTTGAAACCTATATTCTGAGCACCTGTGGCCAATACAGGAGAAGTACTCAGGAAGAAACCGTCATTCCACTCAAACCTGGTAGGCCCTTCACCCTTGTTTTCAAGGGTATATTTGACATAAAAACTCTCGCCTGAAATAACCGTTTCTGGAGCTTCAATGGCAGTGACAACAAGGTCCGGCGCAGGAGTGGCAGCGATACTCAGTTTCCTAAAGGCAATATTATTGGTTTTATTCTGATCTTCTGTAACATTCTCCCTATAGTCCACCCATAGATACACAAAGTACTCTCCTGAAATCCAGTCAGGTATTTTAACCGACCTACCCGTTTCATAAACTTCTCCCATAACCAATTTGGACCTACTGAACTCGGTCAGGAAAATATCATCTTCTGTCAGCACAGAATCCCTTGTCAAATAAACCCTGGATATAAATGACTTAGTCACATCATCCGGTCCCGGATTTCCTACCTTGAAATTGACATTCAACTGGTCACCTGAACCAATTGTGTTGGAGCCAATGGAAAATTCCTGCACCGTCAGATCAACCACTTTGACTTCGACCACTGTTTCCGGAGTAAGGACCACAGGAGATTTAACACCCAGCATTTGATTGCTTGCCCGATTATTGGTCTCATCTACTTCAAAAATCACATCATTTACATCGGTGAAAATATGGAAATAAATACTATCCGGAGCATTTTTAGGTAATGCTACCAAAGCTGTTCTTTCTACAGCTTGTCCTGCCGGTAGACTGTCACGGTGCAAAACACTGCCCAGAAAATTAAACGGTGTCTTTGTAGGGTCTGAACTGGTAGACCAATTAATTCTATCGGTAAATCCTACTGCCGCCTTATTTCCATTATTAACAATTCGGTATTTAACCGGGAAGGCTACATCTCTATAGACCGTATCAGGCAGGGTGATGGAGACGGGAGATAACTCAGCCCTCTCCCCTGTTATCAATTTTATAGGATTTTCACTCCTCTTGACATTGTTGCCCTTTGTTTCAAATTCAAAAACCCTATTATCTGTATCAGTCAGAACATAAACATAATAATCTCCTGCTAATCGTTCCGGAATCAAAGCCTCTGCTTCTACGGTGTAACTGTCACCGTTTTCCAAAGGCAAGGGGGTGCTGTTTCCAAAACCATCAAATCTTAGCGGTGTGCTAAATGTTTTTCTGAAAACCGAGACCGACTTACTTTTATCGAATTCAGGTTGTTCGGATATGAAAACCTCATCTACCCAAGAATTTACATTGGGTGGGTTGGCACCTGAATTTTCAACTATCCATGAAACATCCATTTTTGTTCCAGCTATGATCTCTGCAGGAACTTGCAGGTCAATGACCGCCAAATCTGAGGGTGGGGTAAGAATGACATTGATCGGATCGCTTCTGCGGATATTGTTGCTGTATACGTTTTCAAACATCCCTGAGAAATTGGAAACGATATAGAGGTAGTAAGTACCGAAAACATTATCCGGCAATTTCAGCTCCCGCTGTTTGGTGTATTTTGAATTGATTGGAAGGTTGCCCCCGACTATACAGGTAGAAACGCTGTCCTCCTCAGCCAAGAAGACGGAATACTCCTGAAGTTTGGTGGATTTGCTGATATTGAATTCAGGTTCTTGGGAAAGGTAAATGGCATCCCGCCAATAATACTCTATCCTACAGGATTCCGTTACAGTGATGTTTGTCGGAGCTGATGCCACGCTGACACTACTACTGCCACCTGATGTTCCCCCGGAATTTCCTGTTGAATAGCTATAAGTACCAGCATCCCTTTTGAATCTCCAGAAAAGTCCTTTAGCTTCCCTTTCCCCTATATTCTGTACTTCATAAATGACACTGATGGAATCACCTGAAAAAGCATCCGTGGTCACACCTACATTATTGACTGTCAAATCAGCCAAAGGAGGAATTCCAATGGATAAAGTCTGGAAGATCAGATTATTTTGATCATCACTTTCAGTCAAAGTCTTAGAATGTGCTCTACGCTCGTTGGCACAGACCCCATTTTCAATTCTACAATAACCATCATCATTGTTGGTAATGACAAACAGGTAATAGACACCCCTGAGATTGATCGGTACCCTGACTTCTTGGGTCATGGTGTAAGATTCCCCTTGCATCAAAGAGGCCGGATTATCGAATTCTCCCAGCAGGATATCATCTGCTTTTCGCAAATCAAGGTCAGCAGAAAGCCAAATACGGTCTTTCCAACGTACATTGTTTGTATTGCCCAACCCAATATTTTTCACTTCCCAGGAAACGGTAATGGTATTTCCCGCCACAACGGCTTCCGGTGCTGTATAGGATTGTATGGTAAGGTCAGGAATTCCTGCTGCTGCAAATCGTTGGACTGGCCCTTCGGTGACAAAGCAACTGTTTTTGGAATGTACCTGCCACAGGAATGATTTACCCTGCTCTAGGCTTTGCACTGTGTAGTTGATTTCCTGAATATCTTTAGCAATTGGTTGGGTTGGCTTTTCTGTGCCCTCTTCCCAGACAAATACATCATAGACTACCGAAAACTCCCCTGGGGTCCATGATAGTGAAATTGGCTGAGGTAGGTTCAAAGATCCATCAGCAGGCAACATTTGCCTTACTGGTTCAGGTGCGCTTGCAGGGATCACTGTAACTTCTAAGGTATCTGAGAAAACACAATCAGTGCCGTATTTTCCACTTACCCAATATTTGGTATTGGCAGTCGGGCTGACGGTGATGCTTTCCCCTGTTTGGCTGGTAGACCAGATCAAATCCCTCAAACCCTGAATCGACAAAGTCAAAGATTCTCCCGCACAAATGGTAGTCAGGCCTGAAACCTGCAATTCCGGCAACTGGTCCAATTCAAAATTGAAATTGGCGGATCTGATTTCACAACCGTTTTCGTTTACATAAACTGCTGTATAGATACCTGATTGATTGGCTTTGACTGTAATGGATTCTCCCAAGTCATAGATTTCCGAATCAATATCCAAAATCCACCGGACCGGAATAGTAAGCTGAGTTCCCAAGATTCTGCCGCCTTCACAGGATTCACTGTCAGGGGTTGAGGATATGACAGGTAATTCACTGGTATTTTCTACGAAAACCATTACCCTTTTTTCAACCTTACAACCATCTTCAGTGGTGATCGTGACAGTATATTCGGTGGTGATCGTTGGGGAGACATCAATCAGGTTGGTCGTGGCCCCTGTATTCCATAAATAAGAAACTCCGCCTGATGCCTGAAGCAAAACAGAAGCTCCATTGCAAATATTGGCATCAGGAGATATGGTCGTGTTGGTTTCAGGAGAATTATTGACAGTGATCGTTTGTCTGTCGTTATTTGTATTGACATCTCCTTCCAAAATGGTATAGGCACTTATTTCATAATTTCCATCCACTGATAAATCTACTTTTGCCTGGAAACTATAGGTCAATTTACCATTTCCAGCAATGGTATTGGTTCCTGAAATATTTTCTATCACAGGTTCACCCCCATTGACTACATAAGCAACTTGGAATGCTCCTGCCGGGGAGGAATTGAAATTGTTGATTTCTATAGTGACTGTTTCCGCTTCACTCAAATTACAACTTGACACCGGGGCAGTAATAGCCGAGACACCTAGGTCTGCATTGGTTTTGGTCGTTTGGGTAGAAGTGTAAGCTGGAGCCATGTAAAGCTCACCATTCTCTGATACTGCATATTCAAAAAAGGAAAAATGATAGGTCTTTCCTGCCTCTAATCCATTTACATTAAAACTTTCTCCAAAATCATTATACACGACAAAGTTGCCTGTTCCTATTTGATCACCTGCTCCAAATGTACTGCTGGCAGTATAGGAGGTCAAATCTGCAGGGCCGCCGCTGACCGCACTTCCTTCTCTGGCCAGAACAAGACGCCTTGATCCATTACCTTTGGTAAAACTTACATCAAACGAATTGAATTCAATATTGCTGTACTGGGCATTGGATACCTGAACAGTAGGTCGTTCTCCCAACGTTTCTTGAGCAAAGGCATAACCTGGCCTTTTGTAAAGTTTGAGATTAACCCCATTGAATTCAAATAAGGCAAAGAAATAATTGGTACCTGATTCAAGGTTGGTAACATTTACATTATTGCCGGTTCCATTATAAAGGACATAATTTCCAGTAGTCCCTATTTGTCTATTGCCATAGCCCACGGAAGATGCATAGTTTATGCCATCTTCAGGTTCGACATTCACCGGACCATCTTTACGTGCAATCAATAACCGGTTTGAGCCATCTCCCCTGGTCCATGAAATATTCAATGAATTATTACTTCTGCTGCTTAAAAATGCATTGCTGGATTGGACCGTTGGCGTATTTAGAGTTATTTGGTTTGCCTCCAAAAAAGTTTCTGTAAGGTAGAAAGTGTTGGCACCCGTTCCATTATATTCAAAAACAGCAAAATGATAGTCATTTCCAGGTTCCAGGCCATTCAGCCAACTTTGATTGCTGTTACCATCATAAACTACAAATTCCCCTTCTTTAATTTCCGTACCCGACCCAAATGTGATGTTGTGCGCATAAGAAACGCCATCTACCGGAACGGCGGTTACAGGACCACCTTTCTTAGCTATAACAATACGCCTTTCCCCATTTCCGTTATTAAAAAAATAGTAAAATCTATCCCCATCCAAATTACTTGTCCGAAAGTTAGATGCAGCAACTGTCGGCGCTGACGCCGTTACCTGACTACCTCTAGCAGCAGGCTTAAGATATAGCTTAGCATTGGCTCCATTATATTCAAACAACGCAAAATGATAAGTCCTATTGGGTTCCAAATTGATGATACCCCGGCCATTTGCACCTCCATCATAAACGACATAGTTGCCGGTACCTATTTGTCTTTGACCATAGGCTGAGGACCAATTATAATTCACCAGGTCCTGTGGTTCTACATCTACCGGTCCATCGGCCCTGGCTATTAGGATTCGTCCGTTACCATTTCCATTGGTCCAGTTTACTGTCATTCCTGTGCCGGTAATATTACTGAAAGTGATATCACTGGCCTGTTGGGTAGGTGTAGTCAAAGTAGAGGCATTTGCCTGCAGAAATTCTGTTGTTAAATAAAAGGTACCCGTACCCGTACCATTATATTCAAATACCGCCAGATGATAAGTTGTTGACGGTTCCAATCCTGCCAGCCAGCTTTGATTGCTTGTTCCATCATAAACAACAAATTCACCTTCCTTAATTTCGGTACCCGATCCAAATATGGTGTTCTGAGTATAAGAAACACCATCTACTGGCACAGCGGTTACTGGACTTCCTTTTTTAGCAATGACAATACGCCTTTCCCCGTTCCCGTTATTGAAAAAATAATAAAATCTATCCCCATCCCAATTGGTAGTCCTAAAGTTGGATGCAGGAACTGTAGGTGCTGATGCCGTTAACTGACTGCCTCTTGCGCCTGGCCTGAGATATAGCTTTGCATTGAATCCGTTATATTCAAACACGGCAAAATGGTAAGTCCTGTTGGGGTCCAAATTGGTAACTCCCCTACTATTTCCACTTCCGTCATATATAACAAAGTTTCCGTTACCAATTTGCCTTTGGCCAAAAGTGGATGACCAATTATAATTCACCAGATCCTGAGGTTCTACGTCCACCGGTTCGTCTGCCCTGGCTATCAGGACCCTTCCGTTGCCATTTCCATTGGTCCAGTTCACTGTCATACCGGAACCTGAAATATTACTGAAAGTGATGTCAATGGCCTGTTGGGTAGGCGTAGTCAAAGTAGATGCATTTCCCTGCAGAAATTCAGTTGTTAAATAAAAGGTACTTGTACCCGTTCCATTATATTCAAATACTGCCAGATGATAAGTTGATGAAGGTTCAAGTCCATAAAGCCAGCTTTGGTTACTATTTCCATCATAAACTACAAATTCACCTTCCTTAATTTCCGTACCTGATCCAAAGGTAATGTTGTGTGTATAAGAAACACCATCTACAGGTACAGCGGTAACCGGACTTCCTTTTTTTGCAATAACAGTTCGCCTGGAACCGTTTCCATTGTTGAAAAAATAGTAGAATCTATCACCATCCAGATTGCTTGTCCGAAAGTTAGACGCGGCAACAGTCGGTGCTGAGGCAGTTACCTGACTACTTCTGGATCCAGGTCTGAGGTAAACCTTACCACTGCTACCATTGTACTCAAAAACCGCAAAATGATACGTCCTGTTTGGTTGGAGATTAGTGACTCCCCGACTATTGGCACTTCCATCATAAACGACAAAGTTTCCGGTGCCAATTTGTCTCTGACCATAAGTAGATGACCAATTATAATTCACCAGATCTTGAGGCTCCACATCTACAGGTTCATCGGCTCTAGCTATCAAAATGCGCCCGTTGCCGTTACCGTTGGTCCAATTTACAGTCATACCTGAGCCAGTCACATTGCTGAAAGTAATTCCACTGGCTTGTTGGCTTGGTGCCGTTAGCGTAGTTGCATTCCCTTCCAAAAATTCAGCGGTTAAATATTCAGTATTGAAGTCTGTTCCGTTGTATTCAAATATTTTGAGGTAATAGGTAGTAGAATGGTTGAATCCTGCAATCCAGCTCTGATTGCTTGTCCCATTGTAAACCACAAATTGCCCAGGAGAAATCTCATTCCCCTGTCCAAAATTACCAGCTAAATAATCTGCCCCATTGACTGGAATTGCAGTGACTGGACTGGTACTGGCGACAATAATTCTTCTTGCACCATCACCACGAGTAAAACTCGCATAAAACCTGTCCCCATCAATGTTGGAAATATTTAAGCTCTTGGAAGGTATGGTTGGAGCCTGTCCAAAAACATAAAAGCTTGATAAAATAAAAACCAAAGAAAAAAAGAAAGTTTTTAAAAACCGGGTGAAAGTTGTGAAATTGAATTTCATAATTGTTACTCTTTAGTTGAAAATCATTCGGATAAATGGTGACCAATTCAGAAACTCAGAGCCTCCAGAACAAAAATAATATAACAATTAAAAATGGAATATAAAGCATGTAACAATGTGTATCACTCCTGTAACATGTCGTCTAAAATGTGCCAGAGGAGTGATTTAAAAAAAGAATGTTGAAAAATTCCCCAAAAAAGAAAAGTATCAATATACTCTCACCCATATCAGATCTTCCGGCAACTTTTTCAATTTGGTGACTTTGATAACTTCAGGAAAAATACCACCATTCCTGGATTCAAAAACCTCCTCGATCTCAAATTGAACAATATTCCATCCCTTTTCAAGTTCAAGATCAAAAAGGGTAAATTTATCATAATTCTCATCCCCCAAACTTGTATAGGTAGCAGTCATGCAGGTCCCTTTGGCAGAAGCTTTTCCCTCAGAAAAATAAAACATCAGATAATATCCTATTCCAATTTCACCGTTTTGATCATGGTGTAACCAATTCGCAATAAGAGGATTGTTGACAGCGTAAATTCTTCCATTTTCCGTTTTTCTTTTATTGTCGGAAAGGATTAAGTCCGGTAAACCTGAAAGCAGTGACTGGCCATTTTCAAATTCGATGTCGGGATACCTACATGTGAAAGTATCCTCGACTGTTGGCAGTTTTAAAGTAAATCCTTTAGGGGCTTTTTTCTGTGCTTTAGCAGCCATTTTCTTGATCTCATCCAAATAGGTGGCTGATAAAGGAACTGTAATCATTCCATTATCGTCCATTTTGCCCCAAGTGTATGTATCACCTGTTACGATATCATGAGAAATGATCAGACCTTTTCCATCAGAATAATCAGAGATAATGCCTGATAAGGTGCCTTGGGCAATTGTCTCCAATTGGAAATTTAAAATGAAAAAGAGGAATAGCAAATAGGTGGTTTTCATCATCTCGTGATTAATCTGTCAGGCCATCATCCTCAGGTCTCAATTCAAAATCCAGCCTTTCGATAGTCAAAAATCGTGAACCGTTAAAATTAGCCATTGTATGTCCGATTATAACTCCTTTTAACATCCTTCCTTCTCTCCATAATTTAACCTTGTCATTGCTGGATTGAAAGCGGTAATAGGATACATAGTCTCTTCTCTCTTCATCATTCCAGTAGGAGACAATTGCATACTCTTCAAAATTTTGCAATTGATTGATATAGGGTGTGGTGTATTCCTTATCCCTGGTCCAAGGTTTGGGGGAATTGGATTTTATTTGAATCGAAATAACATCATTACTCCTTGAATGATCCGCAGGAGGATAAAGATTGATGACCATAAAAGAATCCGAGTTAGCTGCTGTAATCGCCAAATAAGTACTTGCTTCATCTATAAATTCTTGATTTCCAACCGCAGCAGCTACAACTTTGTCTTCATCATAGGTGATCTCTGTATCAATTTCTCCTTTAATGATCGCTGTGAATTTTTCAGGGTTCAATACACCTGTAGGAGAATTGCTATCTTCACAGGAAATCATTAAAAATGATACAAAGAAGGTAATTAGTGGGAGTTTCAAAGTTTTCATGATAAAGAATAATTAAAGTTAGAATCAAAAACGAAATAATTGCATTACCTCAATTTCAAGATATATTTATGAATAACGAATCAAATTTATCCCCATTAACTTAAATAGAATGTAAGAAATGTACCAAATTATGCCATTGATGTAACATCAAAAAAAAACCTGTCCAAATTTATGGACAGGTTATAGGTCAGTGTTTAAGTTTCAATAAAATAGTCACCCTAAAATATCAATTCCGTCTCGGTGCAAAAAACTCTCCTTCAGTAATGGTTTTTGTCTCTCCACTGAGAAAATCTTTGACTACACCACTGAACTTCCCTTTAACGGAGGTTGGTTTGATCTCCGTTAATTCAAGATTAGCATTAGGATCATTGACATCAGTTACAAAAGCTATATCTTCAGCATCAAGGGAGTATCCAAGAAGAACCCCTTTTAAACCAAACTCAAATGGGGTAAGTCCAGTGTAACTTTTTTCCGTGATGGGTGAAGTTTCAGTAAGCACCACAATAATAGATTCTTCTAAACTATTTTGACCGGCTGATTGCCTACCTCCCGATAAAGCCATTTGATAAACGCCATTTGGTCCGGGCTCAATTTCAACACTCAATAGTGTTTCAGTTTTAAACTCTACGAGCGTACCATTTACTTTTGCTTTTACAAAATATTCTGAATTGTTGGTGTCGATAGGATCTAGGTCATCATCACCATCTTTGCTTCCACAGCCTGAACCCGCAAAGATTACCATCACAGCAAGTAGTGCCCAGTTAATCACTAAGAATTTTTTCATAATGGTAAGATTTTTAAGAATTAATAATAAGTACCAACCCAAAGTATTTTGGAAGGATCTTTCACATTGCTGATCCTTACTTTGGAAGGAAAAGATGCCCTGATATTTGGATCTGTCTCATACACTTCTTCAATGGTGTATTCTACCCAATTGAAGCCCTTTTTCAATTTGATATTAAAATTGTATTCAGTTTCCACCTCTTCATTATCTGCTGCATAGACACTGCTTTTGCAGGTCATGTTTAAATCTAAATCATCTGCAACATACATCACCTCATAAAAAGACCCTTTTATGGCATTGTTATACCCTGAGTCCTCTATCCAAGGTCTTAGTCCTTCATCTGTAACCAAAAACACTGTTCCTGCCCATTCTCCATTTTTAGTCAATCTGACAAAATCCTGTCTAGCGGCCAGTTTTTCTGCATTTTCTCCAAAAACATCAGAATTATTACAATTAAAATAAAAGTTAAAATAAAGTGGCCCCATAGACATAGACCTGTTTTCTTCAGGTATTTGGTCCAAATTAAGACCCTCAAGGTTAGCTGTAAACTGACCTTTTTTATCAACCTTACCAATTGAGATAGGATAATCCATCCCAAATAGCATCAAAACCAAATCCATTTCGGATTTACCATGATTTTTGACATTTCCTGTTATTTCTTGTGCATTAGCCCAGAAAAAACAGCACATAAAACATAAGATTAGAATAGGCTTCATATTTGTATTGATTGTTATTGGAAAAACATTTAAAAGTTTTGAATGGTCAAATTTATTTCATTACCATCCGTTCGCATATCAATTATGTATCAAAGAATAATAATGTTGTAACAAGGTGGTGAATTCTACAAATTATGGTGAAAATGTTTGATGACAGTTGTTGGAAATTGGAAGCTAGAATTGATTTTCAAGAATTAGATAAAATTGTCTATGGCAGGGAATCAGAGAGGGCAAAAGTCACTTATTTGAGGGTATTGAAATCGAGGTAATCCACAAAAGACCACAATTCCTCATTTCGGAGATGATGGCCCTTTATGGAAACCAAAAATCTTCCCTCATGGATGAATTCAACTTCTGAGATGCCTTCTCTGGTATTTTCTACTTCCCATACCCTTTGGCCATTTCTTTTATGAATTCTTGAATAACCATCCGTTTTAAGTTCCTCAAAATCAAGGTTTAATTTCTGAATACTGCCGGACAAAAGGACAGAAGCTACGGGACCAGCTCCATCAAGGATTTCCATTACCACCTGTTTAGACGGGTCTGATCGATGACCGTAAGTGCCTTTGATGGCACTCATATCTACGGACTCTTTATATCCAATAATTGTTTTAATGATGCTGTATTCTCCGATTTGAGTTGGAATCCATTTTTTTAACTGATCTCTGGTGACAGGTATGGCTGATGCCAACTCCTGAATTGACAATTCAGTAGTTTCATTTGGATTTTCAATGGCTAGTTTTTGAATAGAGTCGTTTTTTTGACAAGACATCCATAGGAATAGGAATACGGTCAATAAAGGTTGAAGCCTGGAAATATTCCTTTTTGATTTTCGTTTTTCAATCATCATTATTGCCGGGTTTAATAAAAATGATGGCAAATATAGATTTGTAAAAACCATCTAGATGTATCCATTGTACCACAGGATAAGAATATTGTAACATTCCAGAAGGAAGTAGAAAAAAATGATTGCCCCAACCAAAAAAGATATTTCTTAGATCACAAAAAAAATCGAATCCAAATTAATCTTAGATTTCTTCCTGATCCAGGTGAAGTATTACTTCAGTGCCTTCCTGACCTGATTGTGGGGTATGGTCAATAATTTCAAAATGATAGTTGACATTTTCACTTTCATTGAAATACCTGAGTCTTTCGGAATTGAGTTTCATACCTAGCGACTGCTTTTTTATAGACTTATTGACCATCAACTCCTCGGATTTTTTCCTCCCGATTCCATTATCTCTGATTGAAACCATTAGACTACTACCGGTTCTCAAAATCTTCAGCAATATGCTTTTGTCACCCTTTTTGGTTGTTAATCCATGCCAAATGGCATTTTCCAAAAAAGGCTGTAGAATTAACGGAGGGACTTTTGTATTTACCAGGTCTATGTCTTCGCCTACAATGAGTTCAAATTTAATGCTTTTTTCGAACCTGATGGATTCAAGACTGACATACAATCTGGCAATATCCAGTTCCTCTCCCA
>CAZLJT010000080.1:3037-13531 GCA_964559905.1 uncultured Aquiflexum sp. | reverse complement strand
AATACATTCCCATTTTGACTGCAGGAGAAAAAATCTGATCTATCTGGGTTACAATCGGTATTTCATAAATATTTGTGACCTCACCAAAGGTGTAATGTAAGTCAACTATTGAAAACTCACTTTCAAAATTAAAAGTCCTGTATACCCCACCAATTCCTAAATAGGACTCAAAAATTCTGTTGGAATAAAAAGAATAATTAAAAAACACAGGTACAAATGCAGAAGATAATTGAAATGTTTCAGTTCCTGTCAGAATTACACCCTCTTTGATATGCTCCAAATTTACTGTATTGTTTTGTGATGTATAGCCTACCGATACATCAATTGAAAACCTTGGTACATCTCGGAAATCATTCAATTTAATTCCAGCCTGAACCATTGGAAAAAGATTTTTGTCAAAGACATCATACCTTTTTATTTCGCCATAATTATTGGGTTTACTTGAAAAATTAAAACCTAAACCTAAAACAGGTGAAATTCTCAAAAAAGGGATTTTTTCAATATGAATCTGATACGATATATCTTCACAAATATGATATTTCTGGAAAATTGAAATAAAATCCTGTTCGTTGAACCTAGTCAAGGTTATGCTTGATTGCAATTGGGTCCCACAATATCCTGCCATCACCAAATTCAATATCCCTAAATAAGGCTTTCTATTGATGCTTTTCACTTGGTTTCCAAACTCATCTAGAGTCTTGTAAGAATTCTTCAACTCAATTATCTGATTACCTGCGTCTACAAAATACCTGGATTTGTAAGAAATTAAGCTCAGTTTACCTGAAAAAATGATTTGAGCAAAAACTTTTTCATTCACGTCAGGGAGCTCCATACTCAAAAAGTAACGTCCATTCTCCAATCCAAAACCTTCAACATCCTTAGGGGAATAGACAATATCTTCACTGTTCCCCTTCCGGAATCTAATTGTTTCGTAGTTGTTAAAATCAAAACTCCGGAGGATTTCACCATAAATTTTCTCCCCTGAATTATTGATGATATAATCATTTCCCTGAGCCTTTGATAAACCTATGGCAAGGATAAATGAGCTAAAGAAAAAAATTAAAAATTTATTTTGTTTATTCATAAAGTGGGTGTTAAGAAAATGGAATCTATAATTTCCTCAATTTGGTATAATTTCACCCAGAATAAGGAATTTGTGTAAAACCTCAAGAAAGGGGCTACTTTTTCAAACCTAAATGTAGGATTTAAATCTATCCCTAAATCTTTGGGCTATACTAATCAAAAAAATAATCTAAAAAAATAAGGGAAATCTAAACATCAGATTCCCCTTTAATAAAGCTTTGATAATCAATTAATTTTATTTTTGTCACCCCGTGAAAATCTTAAGAATATCATTCCCAATTGCAAAAACCATCAAGGCCAACAACATTACCATTCCAACCTTTTGGGCGTTTTCCAAGAACTTGTCCGAAGGCGCCTGCCCCGATACCATTTCATAAAGCAAAAACATGACATGTCCACCATCCAAAGCCGGAATGGGCAATAAATTCATAAAGGCCAAAATCATAGAAATCAAACCGGTGATACTCCAAAATTTTACCCAATCCCATCTGCTTCCGTAGATTTTAGCCATTCCTATTGGACCACTGACGTTTTTGGCTGAAACTTCTCCTGTAAACATTTTGCCCAATGCCCTCGCATTGATAATGACCACACCAAAAGCTCTTTCAGTGCCCTTAACAATTGACTCTCCGATCGCATATCTTTGAATAACCGGATCAAGAGGGGCATTGACAAAACCAAGCGTACCTTGTTCACTGATTTGGACTTCCTTTTCGATTTTATCGCCATTCCTATCTACCAATAGATCAACCTGTTCTCCTTTGAACTGCGAGAGTGTGGCCTGCAGCTCATTGATATAATTCACTTCCTGATCATTGACTGCTATAATTCTATCTCCTTTTTGAAGACCGGATTGGTCAGCTACCGTACCGGGTGAAATTTCCATCACTTTTATAGGGTGTCTGATGTCGAGAAATTGCCCCATGCTTTCTTCATTGGAGAAAGAATTGATAAAACCTCTTGGTATCTCAATTTTGATGATTTCTCCGTTTCGATCTACTGTATAATATCCTTCTGAACTTAGCAAAGCGTCCCCACTACTCAACTCACCAAGACTTTTATAGGGTTCTCCACTGATATCCAAAATTCTATCACCGTCCTGAAAACCGATTTCTTTGGCTATTTCATAGGCAACGATTCCATTTTCAATTACCTGATCTCTTGAATAAAATGTCTCTCCTCTTTGGTGAACAAGAATCACAAAAATGACAATACCCGTAATCACATTGACGAATATCCCCCCCAACATCACAATCAGGCGTTGCCAGGCAGGTTTTGACCTGAACTCCCATGGCTGGGGTTCAGATGAAAGCTGCTCAGTATCCATGGACTCATCCACCATGCCTGAAATCTTAACAAATCCCCCCAATGGAATTGCTCCAATGGAATATTCTGTTTCACCCCATTTAAATCCGATAATTTTTGGAGGGAATCCAATCGAGAATTTCTCCACCCTCATACCAAACATCTTGGCAGTCAACAAGTGACCCAATTCGTGCAAACCAACCAAAATTGACAATCCCAGAATCAGCTGGGCCACCATTATTAATGTATCCATTATACTTTACTCTTAATTAATTCTTTCGTTATTCTTCTGGACATTTTGTCCGTTTCTATATAATCCAATAAACTTGGTTTTTGGATAAATGTTGTTCTTCCCAATGTAGTTTCTATCAGATCCGACATTTCGAGAAAGCCGATTTCGTCATGCAAAAATGCAGCCACTGCTATTTCATTGGCAGCATTCAAGATACATGGTGCATTTCCTCCTCTTTCAAGTGCTTCGAATGCCAATCCCAAATTCCTGAAAGTTTCCATGTCAGGCTTTTCAAATGTCAAGCTTGGGTAATTCACAAAATCAAATCTTGGGAAGTCTGATTTAAACCTTTCGGGAAAACTCAAAGCAAACTGAATTGGAATACGCATATCAGGCAGTCCAAGTTGTGCTTTGATTGATCCGTCTTCAAACTGAATCAGGGAATGAATGATAGATTGAGGATGAACTACTACATCAATCTGCTCTTTTGAAACCCCAAACAACCATTTTGCTTCAATAACTTCCAATCCCTTATTCATCAAGGATGCTGAATCAATGGTAATTTTTGCACCCATATCCCAATTGGGGTGTTTAAGAGCCTGGGCTTTGGTCACCTTGGCCAAAAACTCCCTGTCTTTACCTCTAAACGGTCCTCCTGAAGCAGTAAGGATAATTTTTTCAATAGGATTATGAATCTCTCCAACTAAACATTGGAAAATAGCCGAATGTTCAGAATCAACAGGATAAATATTGACTCCTTTATCTCTTGCAAGTTGGGTTATCAATTCACCTGCCACTACAAGCGTTTCCTTATTGGCAAGTGCAATCTGCTTACCGGCTTCTATGGCTTTGATAGTCGGTATAAGTCCTGAATAGCCTACCAATGCAGTCAGCACAAGGTCGATGCTTTCCATAGTAACCACGTCAGCAATGGCCTGATCCCCTGCAAATACTTTGATATCATGTGGTATCAACGCCTCTTTCACTTTCTGATATAGGCTTTCATTGGCAATAACCACACAATTCGGCTGAAATTTCAACGCTTGTTCAATCAATAAATCAGCATTATTCTGGGCAGTCAGGACTTCTATTTGAAATTTTTCGGGGTGTGACTGGATGACATCCAAAGTTTGGGTTCCGATACTACCCGTTGAGCCAAGTATGGCTACATTCTTTTTACCTGACATTAATTCATTTTGCATTAGCAAGAAGGCGGAAAAAACAAAAACTTCTGTCTGACCCTATTTTTTTTATAATCTGACAAAATTACAAGGTTAAAAGACTTTTCCTTCAAATTTTTTATGACTTTTTGAAAGTATATAAATTTGGCATACAAATAGGTAAATTTGTTTGTTTATTATTTTTAAAATAAAACCAACAAAACCGCCGTATATCGTATTGACATTATGCTTAAAAATGTAAAAATAGTGTTATTGGCCTTTACAGCAGGAATTGCTGGAGCATGGGCTTTTCAGCAGTTTTCGCAAAAAGACCTTACCGGTGAACCGCTTGCAATCCGAAATGAAAGCCCTAAGTACAACGTGGATTACAGAGAAAGTCCGCCAAGTACCCCAAATAATCCGGTTTCCTTTGTCGAGGCATCTGAAAAAAGCACTCCTTCAGTGGTTTTTATTAAAAACTTTTCCGGGACGGACCAGAGGAGATACAGTATTTTCGACTATTTTTTTGGTACAGGTCCCGCCCAAAGAGTAAGTACCGGCTCAGGAGTAATTATCAGTAAGGATGGCTATATCATCACCAACAATCACGTCATAGACCGGGCTGAAACCATTGAAGTCGTGCATCAAAAAAGAACCTATCCAGCAAAATTGATTGGAACAGATAAAAATACAGACATTGCGGTCTTGAAAGTTGAAACAGAAAACCTACCCGCCATTCAGTTGGGGAGTAGTAGAGAGCTTAAAATCGGTGAATGGGTAATCGCTGTTGGAAATCCATTCAACCTTACCTCCACCGTCACCGCGGGTATTGTCTCTGCAAAGGAAAGGCAGATCAATATTCTGGGCGGAGAATTTCCTTTGGAATCTTTTATCCAGACTGACGCTCCTATTAATCCCGGAAATTCGGGAGGTGCCTTGGTCAATATCAGGGGAGAATTAGTAGGAATCAATACCGCGATACTTTCGAGGACAGGTTCTTACACTGGATATGGATTTGCTGTCCCTGTAGATATCGCCATGAAAATCGCCAATGACCTGATCAAATTTGGTGAAGTTCAAAAAGCCATTCCGGGTATTGAGGTAGTTGAAATCACTCCTGAGCTTGCGGAAGAAATGGGGCTTAAAACATTGGATGGTGTAATAATCACCCATGTAGTCCGAAATGGTGCTGGAGAAAAAGCGGGATTACAGCGGAATGATGTCATCACCAGTATCGGAAACATTGATATATTAGGAAAAGGAAGTTTTGAGGAAGTGTTATCCTACTACTATCCGGGCGACAAAATCCAAGTTACTTTCCAAAGAAACAGTACGAAAAATTCTGCCCAAGTCACCCTTCAGAATCTTGAGGGAGGTACAGGAACAATAAAAAGAGAATATTTCACATCGAATTTGTTGGGAGCACAATTAGAAGCAGTAAATACACTTGAAAAAGACAGACTTAGCATTGAATTTGGCGTCAAAATCACAGGAATGACACGCGGTTATCTAAGAGATCTGGGTCTGAACAATGGATTTGTAATCACACATATCAACGGAGAACCTGCAAAAAATCCAGAAGATGTTGGTAAATACCTGGAAAAATTCAGTGGTAGACTGAGACTGGAAGGAGTAACTCCAAATGGACAGCCATTTATGCAATCCTATAATGTGAGATAAATTGTGTAAATTAAAGTTGTTAAATTTATTTTTCATTGATCCTTGAGTTAATGAATCCCAATAGAAATTTGTAATTATGAAAATTCCACTACCTACCTGCCAAAAATGTTTCCAGGATTTTCAAGAAGCTTTGGATGAATTGAGGGATTTGATTGCGGATTTTAGAAATTCTAAGCCTAATCCAAAAACACAACACAAAATTATCCGCACATTTGAACTAACACACGAATTGGCTTTAAACACCATTGGCGAATATTTCAGAAAAGAGGGAAGACCGCCTTTTTCAGGCTCAAGAGATGCAACTGTAGAAGCATTTCATGAGGATCTGATCGATAACGGAAAAGGATGGTTGGATATTATTATAGAGAGAATAAAATACAACCCATTATATCCTGAAGATTATGAATATGAGTTTACACAAAATATTATCACCAAACATGTTAGCTTATTGGAAAATTTTGAAAGAAAATTATCAAAAAAGCTTAATCAATGATTCGTAAATAATATTCTGAAAAAATATTTTTTATTCTTTGTCGCACTTTTGCCAAATTTTGCGTCATGAAAATGAGTACTCAGCTCAAAGGTCATTTTCTTAACATTTCTTTTCAAATTTGCCATGAAAACCTCCCTAGTTCCACTATTCAGCCGACCACTCAACCTGGTATTGGCATTAATGCTGTTTTTGGTTTTGCCATCTTGCCATGACGATGTCAAAAGTACTTACATGTATAAAGCTACAATTCCTGTGTTTTTGGAAATGAGTGATGTGAGGGCCGCAGATATTATCATTGAACCTGGCAAAGAGTTAGAGAATCCCGGGAAGATATACATCTACGGTGACTTTTTGCTTATCAATGAGCCAAAAAAAGGTATCCATATTCTGGACAACACCAATCCTTCAGCTCCTGTCAGCATCAATTTCATCAATATTCCTGGAAATGTGGACCTGGCGGTAAATTCAAATATTTTATATGCTGACAACTATGTGGATCTTTTGGCTTTTGATATTTCTAATCCCCGGGACATCAAAAAAGTAAATAGGGTGGAAGATGTATTTATGCACATGTATTCCCATGACACCGGAAAAATCATCACATTCAAGGACACTGTTCTCACCCAGGATTCAGAAATCATGTGGGGCTGGGGAAGACCTGGAGGATTTTGGATGATGCAATCCTCAGATGCAAGTTTCAGTGGCAATAGAGGCGGTGGACAATCCCAAAGCTATGGTCAGGGCGGTTCAATGGCCAGATTTACTTTAATGAGTGGTCATTTATATGCAGTAGATGAATATAGCTTAAGGATATTTGATGTTTTGAAAGAGGACGAACCAAAGCATTTGAAAAACATAGATTTGGGTTGGGGAATAGAAACAATTTTTCCATTCAAAGACAAACTATTCATTGGTTCCAACACGGGAATGCATATTTATGATGCCAGTACACCATCAGATCCAAAAGTCATGTCAGTTTATCAACACATCACTGCCTGCGATCCCGTAGTTGTGAATGATGAACATGCCTTCGTGACCTTACGCTCCGGAATGTTCTGCAGAATGGGAGTGGATGAACTACAGATCGTTGATATTACCAATCTTTATGAACCAAAATTAGTGAAAGCATACCCCATGCTCAATCCGCATGGTTTGGCTCTTTCAGGCGATTATCTATATGTTGCTGAAGGCGAACATGGTTTAAAAAGTTTCAATGTTGCAGATGTTTTGAAAATAGATAAAAATCAATTGGAATTCCTGAAATCCATGAAATCTGTGGATATAATTCCCGGTCCAAAATCCCTGATTGTGATAGGTCCTGATGGGGTTTGCCAATTTGATTATTCTACGCCATCTGTCCTCAAGCCATTAAGCTGTATTCAAGTCAAAAACCCTGTAGTGGTTTGATCATCATACCTGCAGGACTTTTGATGAAATCTTTAAAAATTTTCTTCTAAAATTCCGGCTACATATTTCATTCAAATAAATGAGGACTGCTTTCTTTTTATTTCTGATTTTAATTTTCTGGCAAGAAAAATCTTTTGCGCAGCAAAAGAACTATATCAACCATACTGAAATAGGTGCAATGTTCGGCAGGGTAAAAGTCTTTGAAAACAACTTTGACCCAAGAATTAATTTCTCCTTTCAGACATTCAATGGTGCAAGAATAGATAAGTATCATGCTGTCGGTTTTTTGATTGGGCTTGATACTTATCCCAATTTCGATTTAGTTCCTATGGCATTTGCCTGGCGTGGATTTTGGGAAAAAGGCAAACGCAGCACCCCCTTTGCGGGTTTGGATTTGGGAAAAGGTTCTGCAATTTTGGAAAAAAGGGAAGTCAATGAGTGGAGTGAAAATTGGTATGAGGGTGGATTTTTATTCAGCCCTTCCATTGGGATTAGAAGAAAAGGAAAAAAAGGAAAAAATGATTTTACCTGGAGTCTGGGATTTAAAAGACAGCAGGCTTTTTTTTATGAAGGATTCAGAGATTTTTCCAATTCAAATAATGCCGGAACCGGTCTGCCTCCCGGGTTTAGTTCCATAAGGGAGGAAGCTTATATTTTCAATAGCCTTTTAATTAAATGGGGGCTTGTTTTTTAAAAAAAGGAAAGGCAGTTCCGAATGGGAATTACCTTTCCTGATTTTATTTTTTTAATTGGTTAATTCCTCCATTTTCCACCACCCACATAAAAGCCGACGGCAATTCCCAAGTAAGCATTACTTGTTTCGCCGATTACATTACCAAAGGTGTCAATAAGTTCAGATTTTGGTACAAAATTATAGTCCAATGATAGCCTGAATTTTGAGGCTTCAAAACCTGCCCTTAATACAGGAGCAAAAGCAGAATTACCGGACAGGTTGCCATAATCTTCCGGGTCTACTGTTGTGTCAAAATCAATACTTGCAAAATTCATCCAACCTAGGCCAGCCCCAACAAACGGAGCAAAATTACTTCCCGGGGTTTTGAAGTAATAATCATAAGTTAAAACATAGGAACCATTTACAGCAACCTTTGCTGTTCCATCATCGGAATTGGAATAAATAACCAAATCCCGTACCATGGAAGCCCCACCGATTCTTAACCCAATATTCATATTCTCCTGAATATTGTATTTGGGCTCCAAATAAAACAAAACCCCTCCTCCACCTGCCATCGGAACGGTATATCCTAAATCCAATCCAACCCGGAATTTCCCCTTTTCTTGAGCATTGGCAGTAAACGTCACCCCAAAAATCAAGACTGCTAAAACTACAATTGCATTTTTCATGTTGTGATTTTTTAAAGATAAAATAAAGTAAAACAAATAATTTTCAACTCAATTGAACGCAAATACAATTGAAATGTTTAATATTTGAAAATTGAAATTTTTATTCCTTAGACATGTTAGAAGTAATTGATTTGGTCAAAAAATACGGTAAACAAAATGCCGTAAACAATATCACTTTCAAATTGGATGGTGGCGAGGTTGTGGGCTTACTGGGCCCAAATGGTGCAGGGAAAAGTACCACAATGAAATGTATTGTGGGTCTATTGAGAAAAACTTCAGGCGAAATCTACATTGGTGGTCAAGACCACCTTTCAGTAGCTGCCAAGAAACTTTTCTCCTACATTCCCGAAACCCCCCATGTTTACGATCTTCTGACTGTCAAGGAACACCTTCAGTTTATCGCTCAGGCTTATGGCGTCAAAAACTGGCAGTCTAAGGCGGAAAAGTGGATGGCACTTTATGACCTCAGTGACAAACAGGACAAATTGGGGAGAGACTTATCCAAAGGTATGAGACAAAAAGTTTCCATCTGCTGCGCTTTGCTGCCTGATCCACAGATGTTGTTTTTTGATGAACCCATGATAGGCTTGGATCCCAAAGCCATCAAAAACACCAAACAGATTTTCAGAGAATTAAAAGAACAAGGTAAAACGATATTGGTAAGTACGCATCTGATTGATGGGGTGGAAAATATCGCTGACAGGATTATGATTATGAAAGACGGCAATATCATCGGTAATGATACCCTTCCCAATCTCAAAGCCACATTGAACAGTGGCGCAGATTCAAGTTTGGAGGATTTGTTTTTAGAATTGACGAAAGATGAATGAATTCAGTCTATTGTTGCGTAAAGATATTTTTATCCTAATCAACAACATCAAGCTTATTCTCAAAAACCCACTCCGGTTATTGCCCTATTTATTTGTGGTCGGGTATTTCAGTTTTTTTTACCTCAGGAGAGGGACAAAGAAAACAGAAACAGAGGATATTGATCTTGAACAGCTTCAGGATGCTGCCGGTCAACTTGGAGATGTGAATTTTGCGCAGCAGAATATAGTCGGGGGAATTACACTTTTGGCTTTGGGTTTCCTGATGTTTCAGCTTTACAAAGCCACCAAGAAAAACGTAAGTTTTTTCAGTATGGCTGATGTCAACCTGTTATTCACTTCTCCTGCTGCACCAGCCAAAATACTGATCTACTATATGGTCCGATCTGTTTTTCCGGCAGTGGGAGGAAGTTTTATATTCGTTCTTTACAGCACTGCCCAACTCAATGAAATGTTTGATTTAAATATTTGGAACCTGCTGTTGATGTCTATAGGATTGACTTTGTTTTTCTTTATCCTCTCTCCGATCCGTTTTTTGGTTTATACCCTCAATACCAAATATGGTATTTTGACTTATATCAAAAACGGGGTTTTTGCATTGGGGGGGATATTGTCTTTGATGATTTTGATCCCGGGTATGATGGCGGAAAAATTCTGGCAAGGCATGTTTGCTTGGATCGGCTCCAAATGGTTTGATTTCTTCCCTTTGGTAGGTTGGAGCCGGGGAATCATTACCTATTTGGGCCATGAAAATATTTGGATTGCTTTTGGATTTATTGCAGTTTATATCCTTTCCTTTTTGCTGATTTTGAATTTGGTGATTGTCCACTCAGGATACTATTATGAAGACGTCTTGGAATCCACCAAATCCAATGAGGAGATCAAAGAAAAAGTAAAGGGCAAACGGGAAACTTCAGAATCTTCCATGAGCCTCAATACCAAAAA
>CAZLJT010000080.1:0-3027 GCA_964559905.1 uncultured Aquiflexum sp. | reverse complement strand
CAGACCCAATCGTAAGCATATCTGGCGGTGGTGGAACAGGTGCAACTGCACTTTATTGGAGAAATTATGTCCACAGTTCCCGACAGGATTTCCACCCTCTTTTTGGGTTGTATGGGTTGATATTTGCTGGAATTGGTATTATTATGGCTATTCTCTCCAATTTTGACTGGTTTAACCATGCCATCATTTATGGATATTTGGCCACCATGCTGGCGTTTTATTTTCTTGCCGGAATGGGCCGGACAAATGTGGGAGACCTTAAAAAACCGTTTTTTATCCTAATCCCCGCATCTTGGCCTTCCAAGTTCTGGAATATAATCAAATTGGATATTTACCAGACTTTGATCTTTGCAGTGGTCCTGATCATCCCAACCGTTCTAATCGCACAATTGAGTTGGGGACTGATGTTTCTTTTCCCTTTTTGTTTGGGTACATTTTACGTTGCAGGATTTGCCATTACCCTGACAACTCAGGTAGGTTTTGATGAGGGTTGGGACCGAAAATTGATCAAACCATTGATTGTGGGTGGAGTTATGTTTTTTGGAATTCTACCCTCCTTAGCAGCAGGAGTATTCGCCTACATCATCTCCCAACAGGTGGTATATGCATTTCTAGCCACAGGAATGGGGATGACCCTGGTTGCAGCTGTTATGCTACATGTGGCTTTGGATATTGTGAGTAGGTTGGAGTTTAAGGAGATTTGACGGAGGTTATTGCTGGATGTCAGATGACCGATGACGAATGTTGGGTTAGACGGAAGACCGAAGACAGAAGACAGAAGACGGAAGAATCCGCACCCAGAGCCCATTAATATTAAACCTTTGAGGTCTTCCCATCCGCGACGTCAGGACCCCGAAGGTTTTAATTCTAAACAAACCATCTAAGTCCTCAAATCAGCTTACTACTTACCCTCAAGACCTTCGAGGTTAAAAAAACCTCAAAGGTCAATTCTCCTTCTTTCTTGGTTCTTAGCTCTTGTCTCCCCGATATTCGGGACAGGCTTTGTTTCTAATCTCTCGCTTCTTTCTCGTTTCTCAAATCTTAAATCTAAATTCTACAATCTACAATCTGATCCTCACTCCACCACAATCCCATACTTCTCCAACAATCCCGGCAATCCATCCAAAGCAAACTTTGCTTTTTTAATCCTGTTGGTTTGGGGGTCGATGATGAAATTTTTGGCATATCTGAAATCGGCTTTTTCCAGAATGGTATTTTCAAATATGGCTCCATTGAGATCCGAACCTTGAAAATCAGACCCAGTTAAATCAGCCTCAACAAAATCAGTTTCAAACAACCGACAGTTCTTAAATTGAATGTTTTTCAACTTGCACTGATAAAATGAGGTGTTGTCCAACAGGCAGTTTTCAAAGTCAAAATCCAATCCTATACCCTCACATTTATCAAACCGCAAACCCAAAAGCTTGCAATCCTTGAATTTTACTTCCTGCAAGGCAGTTTTGAAAAGCTTGGCCAAACTCAGGTTACAGCCAAAAAATCCACAATCCAAAAATCTGGAACCCGAAAGATCGACCTCTGAGAAATTGCAGTTTTTAAAGGTACAGGATTCATATTCTCCTTTTTGGAAGATGGACGGCGAGAAATCCTTATTGGAAAAAATCTGATCTTGGTGGTAGGTGGACATGTTTGCAAATATTTCATTTCTTTTGATAAAAGCAGGTCATAGCCTTAAATAATTTTATCCTTTATCTCTCTTTTTAATAGCGTTACAAACGCTGGACTCAGGGTCATGAAGCTACAAACTTCGGACAACGAGGTGGTTTTTGTTAATTGTTTCTTAAAACTTATTCTTACCACTTCATCAGCCAACCCCTAGAGATTGCCACCTCGCACAAAATCCAACTCTAAAAATCAAGCAATCTAAAGTGCTCCTCGCAATGACGCAAGCTACTTTCTTTCTACTAACCTTACATCCGTCATCGGTCATCCGACATCAAACAATCCCCACCCTAAACTTTTCCCCAAAAAATTCCCTATTTTTATTTTTCAACAAAACCCATCAAACCTATGAAAGCACTTGTCCTGGAATCCTACAATAACCTAGTCTACAAAGATGTACCTGAACCTGAATTTGCACCCAATGAAGTGTTGGTCAAGGTAAAAGCCTGCGGCATCTGTGGCAGTGATGTACATGGAATGGATGGCAGTTCGGGAAGGAGAAATCCACCGCTGATTATGGGACATGAGGCTTCAGGGGTAATTGTAGAAACAGGAAGTGAGGTAAAAGCCTTTGCGGTTGGTGATAGGGTGACATTTGACTCCACCGTCTATGAACTCAATGATTGGTATACACTGAAAGGGAAGTACAATCTAAGTGACAACAGAAAAGTCCTAGGGGTCTCCCCAAAAGAATACCGCAGACACGGTGCATTTGCGGAATATGTCGTGGTACCTGAACATATCCTCTATAAAATTCCGGAATCTGTTTCCTTTGAACAGGCAGCAATGGTAGAACCCATAGCCGTATCTGCCCATGCAGTCGATCTCACTCCTATCAGTCTGATGGATACGGTGCTTGTGGTCGGAACAGGAATGATCGGGCTCTTTCTGATTCAGGTACTCAAACTTTCCAATGCGGGAACCATCATCGCGGTTGATTTGGATAACAAAAAGCTTGAATTGGCCCGGAAATTCGGTGCTGACCATACCTTCAATGCCAAGAATGAATCCCTACCAAAATCCATTTTAAGCTTAACCCATTACAGAGGTGCTGATGTGGCCTTTGAGGCAGTGGGCATCGGTGCCACGGTAAA
The DNA here is from genome assembly GCA_964559905.1 of uncultured Aquiflexum sp. GTDB lineage: Bacteria > Bacteroidota > Bacteroidia > Cytophagales > Cyclobacteriaceae > Aquiflexum. The sequence continues at coordinate 253 of CAZLJT010000080.1, read as the reverse complement.
AATGGCCATAGAGAATGTCAGAAAAGGCGGGACAGTCACCTTGGTCGGTAACCTGGCCCAACAGGTGGAATTCCCTCTTCAGGCAGTGGTGACAAGGGAGATTAGGTTGCAGGGAAGTTGCTCCATAGCGGGTGAATATGACAAGGTATTGGAGATGATGGAAAAGGGATTGATCGATGTGGATTCCCTTTTGAGTGTCAAGGCACCTTTGAGTGAGGGAGCAGCATGGTTCAAAAAGCTGTATGACAAAGAA
>CAZLJT010000079.1:0-13617 GCA_964559905.1 uncultured Aquiflexum sp. | reverse complement strand
ACACAATTGATTTTTGGAATTATAAAATTTAATTTTTAAGTTCATTTGTTCATGTAATCTTTTACAGGAATCATAATAAGTGAGATTGTTTTTTTAACCGATGTTTTTATGGAGAATTCCTATTTGATTTTAAAGAGAATCCTGCACTTGCTGGATATTCCTTTTACAAATAATTATCTGAAAGATGTCCTTGATTCCCATCCGGATCCGGAAAGTTTGCTTTCCATTTCAGATACATTGGCCAAATACAAGATCGATAGTCTTGCCGTGAAGATTACAGAGGAAAAGCTCGATCAGATTCCACTGCCCTGTATCGTTCAGCTTCAAGGGGACAAGTATCCCTATTTCAGTTGTATATCCGGTATACCTGGGAAAAGTATGGAGTACACGGATGAAGAAGGCAAGAATAAAAACCTTTCAAAAAATGAATTTGTAAAAAAGTGGACGGGGATTACTCTACTTTTGGAAAAATCAGAAAATGCCTCAGAACCTGGCTATAGTACCAGAAGAAAAGAAAACTTGATCTTTCAGGCCTTACTGTTATTTTTTGGTATCATTGGTGGAGTTTGGTTGATAGATAGCTATTTTAGTTTTTCAGGAAATTTATCCCATTCGATTGGGGCTTTTTCACTTTTCGTCTTAAAATCAGCAGGGTTGGTACTTTCATCCATTTTGCTATGGTCTGAGGTGGACAAAGACAATTCAGCTATCAAAGAGTTTTGTACCGGAGGAAAAAACATTGATTGTAATGCTGTTACTGATTCCTTTTCTTTAGGTGGAGTTATCAGTTTAAGCATAATAGCTTTTGCATATTTTTCCTCGGGCGTTTTTCATTTGGCACTTTCATCATTTTCAGGTTCTGTATTGCAGTTATTAAAGTACCTGAGCTTGGCAGGAATAGTTATAGTTCCTATCTCCATCTATTATCAGTGGGCAAAAATCAAGAAATGGTGTGTATTGTGTCTTTGGATTTCGGCAGTACTGGTTTTGGAAATTCTGATCAGTCAACTTCTATTGGTAAACCTTGTACCAATAGGTTTTCAGGAATTAGCCTTGTTTTCATTCCTTTTTACAGGTTCTGTGCTTACTTGGCTTATTTTAAAGCCTTATATATTGGCGAAAAAGGATCTTCAAAAACAAAAAAGCAAACTTGCGAGGTTTATGTCAAATCGGGAAGTCTTCGATTATTTGCTCTCCGGTTCCAGAAAACTAACTCATAGTCCAGAAGGATTGGGGATTTTAATGAAAGGGCAATCGCCCAAATTACATGTACTTAAAGTATGCAATCCTTATTGTGGGCCATGTGCCAAGACACATCCGGTATTGGAGGAACTATATGAAACAGGGAATATTGACCTTCAGATCATATTCGTATCAGGTGGTGGGGATGATCTCAAGTTAAAAATAATCAGACATATTATGGCCATAGCGGCCAAAGACAATCCAGAAGTAATCAAGAAGGCTCTTGACGATTGGTATCTAGCAGAAAATAAGGATTATGCTGCCTTTGCGGAAAAGTACCCTATGAATGGGGAACTGAAAGCACAGGAAGCCAACATTCAATCCATGCTGTCATGGAGCGAGGCGGAAAAAATAACCTACACGCCCACCATTTTCATAAATGGCCATGAGTTGCCCAAAGCTTATGCTGTGGAGGATTTGAAATATATTTTGGAATAGATAAAGCCAAACAGGATATGAAAATATTCAGTCGCGATGAATGGTCACAGGCTTCGGGTGACACAAATGTCCGGAGAAACATTAATTCTTATAAATTATAAATTTATGAAAAAGTTAAATTTAGAAATTGCGAAAGCATCTCTTTCCCGTGAGGAAATGAGAATGATTACAGGTGGAAGTGGAGGTGGAAGCTGTTGGTTGAGATGCGATGATTGGACACAATCAATGGCTGTAAATGATTGTAGTAAATCTACTAGAAAATTTTATTGTGGGGGCTCTGACCCTATAGCCACATGTAACTGCAACTAGACACATGTAACTGCTAAAGTTTAAGGTGCGGATCTGTTCCATTTATTATCCGCACCTTCTACTTCGCAGAGAAATTTTGAAAAATTCATTAAATATAGCCATATTATTTCGAAGGGAGAATGATGCTCTAACTTTGCAGATGAATCTCGAAGGTTTGTCTAACATAGAGATTAATAAATTTAAAATTCCTTCGGATTTTAAGGATTTACATAAAGCTCCCAATATAACTATGTATTTAATATCCAGAAGAATACTTTCTTGTATCGTTTTAAATATTTTCTTTATCACCTTTCCTTTCTATGCATACTCCCAATATAAGTTAGAAAAAACAGAAGAATTTATAATCAATTCTCTATACCCTATTGAAATCCTTGACTTCTATCCCAAAACTCGCCTCTATTTAGGATATCTAAGAACTCCTGATGGTCTTAAATTATGCCTTGTTAATTACGAGAGCAATATAATTGTTCAAAAAGTGTTGGTTGGAGAAGGTCCTAATCAGATAGCAACTGCAAGTAACTGTATGGCATTTTCGGAGGAAGGGGACATTTGGGTACAGTCCCCTACTGAAATTGTATTGTTTGATCAAAATCTAGACATTAAAGCTAGGACAAAGTACCAGTCTGGGACTAATGTTCAAATTTACGGAAGGATGGAATATTTTGAATACTATTATCCTCAAAATACTTCTTCAAGATTCACTTTTTCTACTATTCCTAATGGTACCAGTAGATATTTGGATGGTAGGGATTTTAGGACCAGTCATTTGATTGAATTTCTTGATCTTAAAAGAGGAAAGTTATTTGAATTAGCCTCAGTTTCCGAAAGAAATAATTTTGAACGACTTGATAAATCCATCGGCTCAATTTATTTTCCTATATATAAAATAGATAAATCAAATAATAAACTTTTTTTGACTACCTCATTAGATGATGAAATTACAATATATGATTTAAATTCCCACAAATTGGGGTTTAGATTAAAAATTCAACATGGTGAATTTAAATTGCTCAAAAGTGAGCGTATTTCATTATCAAGTTTACCCTCCTACAAAGGAAGGATTAACTTAAGCGCAAGAAACCATAAGATTTTTCTTCTGGATGGGGGTTTAATTTTTTTGGAATATATCAGGGAAATCCCTTATGGGATCTATGAACAAAAAAAAGCCGTGGATCTACAATATCATCATTTTCAAGATCCTTCTTATCACCGCCTGATCCTATTTAACCAAAACGAACAATTATCCGGAGATATTCCTATGCCCAAAAACGGGAAATTAATGATAAGCCTTCCGGGGAATCGACTTTTGTTTCAGATAGTGGATCCAGAAGTGGAGGAGGATTTTATTCGCTACGAGATATACGAAGTTGTCAAAAAATGACTTTCAATTTAACTGATTTTTAATGGCTGATCAAAAAAAAATCATATTAATCACCTGCTTCTTTGGGGAATTTCCTTGGTACTTCCCTCTGTTTTTAAAATCCTGCAGATTTAATCCTACCATTGATTTTCAAATTTATTCTGATTGCCAAATAAGATATCCAATACCTGATAATGTTAAAATTATCCCTTTCAGTTTGGACAAATTCAATCGAATTGCAACGAATAAACTTGGTTTTGAAATTTCAGTTAGGAAGCCATACAAACTGTGTGATTTTAAACCGGCGTACGGTATGATTTTCCAAGATGCTATTAGGGATTATGATTTTTGGGGAATTACAGATATTGATATTGTTTTTGGCAGGATACGGGAATTTATGTCAGACGAACTGCTTAAAAGCTATGAAGTGGTTTCAGTGAGGAATGATTATCCGACAGGCAGTTTTATGCTGTTTAAAAATACTTTTGAAATAAATAATCTTTTTTCCAAAAGTAAGGATTATAAAAAAGTCTTCACCTCTGAGACCCACTATTGCTTTGATGAATGCAACTTCAAACATAGTTATTTAGAAAGTGGCCGGGATATTTTTGAACTGAAATGCGAAGTTGATAGCATGCACCATGTTATCAAGAGAGAAGAGAAGGAAAATAATTTAAAAGCCCATTTTGATTTATTAATTATAGAAGGTCTTCCCGGACAATTGAAGTGGGAGAACGGGAAATTAACCTTTAAAAATGAATTCGAAGTTTTATTGCATCATCTGATCAAATACAAATCACATCATTATACAAGAAAAGAGTTGTGGAGAGAAGTTCCGAATACTTTTTTTATTGATAAATACCTGATTAGAAAAACTGAGTTAAATTCATTGAAAGGTCTGATAGAGTATTTTTTGTTCAATAAATTAATTCCGAGCTGGAAAAAGAAAATCTTTAAAACAGACTATTTTATTTCAAAGGTTCTTAATATGCCGATTAAGGGAATAATAGTGGGTAAGTATTCCTTAAATGGTAGGATTTTTGAAATTTCAAAGGAATTTAAGAATCACAACTTAGTTTCATTTGATAGTTTCAAACCGGGAAAAATCAACAAATCGATCATTTCAAAGAATAGTTTTTTTATTGAATCCTTATCAACTATGAAATACCAATTCAATAGGGAGAATTTGACTATAAATGAGATTTTTATTCAAGGTCATTTTCAAACTTATACCAAGATTTAGATTATCAAATGAGGCAGTTCCCCTTTTACAAACAACCTGACTCCAAAGACTGTGGTCCTACCTGCCTGAGGATCATTGCCAAACATTATGGCAAGCTGATTTCCCTAAAGGAAATCCGGGAAATATCTGAAACGACAAGAGAAGGGAGTAACTTGCTGAAGCTGAGTGATGCGGCAGAGGCTATAGGATTCAAAACGATAGGTGCCAAGCTGGATTTAGAAAAACTAAAGGAGGCTCCTTTACCATTAATAGTCCATTGGGACAAGCAGCACTTCGTGGTGGTGTATAAAATCAGAAAAGATACCCTCTATATTTCTGACCCTGCCTATGGTCTGATTCAATATACCAAGGAAGAATTTATTTCAAGATGGATAGGACATAACGCAAATGAGCAGACCAAAGAAGGTATCACCCTTCTGTTGGAGCCTACCCCTGCCTTCAGGAAAATGAAATGGGAGGATAAGGAAAAACGTTCCCTCAGCTTCCTGTTCAAATATCTGTTCAACTACAAAAATCTTATTGCCCAGCTGGCTATAGGATTGCTTGTAGGCAGTCTGTTACAATTGATCTTTCCCTTTCTGACACAGAGCATTGTCGATGTGGGAATCCAAAATCAGGATGTCGGGTTTATCTATCTGGTACTTTTTGCCCAGATCATGCTGTTTTTGGGCAGGATGAGCGTGGAAGTGCTCCGCAGCTGGATATTGCTGCACCTGACCACCCGGATCAATATTTCCCTTGTATCGGATTTTTTTATCAAACTGATGAACCTGCCCATTTCCTATTTCGATACCCGGATGACGGGGGATATCATGCAGCGAATAGGTGACCACCGCAGGATAGAAAATTTGCTTACAGGGACCACGTTAAGCACATTGTTTTCTTTTTTCAATCTGATCGTTTTTGGTGCCGTGCTGATATATTACAGTCTTACAATTTTCTTTATTTTTCTTGGAGGGAGCATGCTTTACCTCGTTTGGGTGCTGTTTTTTATGAAGCGGCGAAGGGAACTGGACTATAAGCGATTTACACAAATGAGCCAGGAACAGAGCACGGTGATCGAACTGATCAACGGCATGCAGGAAATCAAGATGCACAATGCCGAAAAGCAAAAGCGGTGGAGCTGGGAATTTGTACAGGCCCGGTTGTTTCAGGTGTCCATTCAGTCACTATCCCTGGAACAGGCACAGCAGGTAGGCTCATCCGTCATCAACGAGCTCAAAAACATCCTGATCACTTTCACTTCCGCCGTCCTCGTCATTGAAGGAAACCTCACACTTGGAATGATGCTTGCCCTCCAATATATCATCGGGCAACTTAATGGTCCGATAACGGAACTGGTTGGCTTTGTCAGGTCATATCAGGATGCGGCCATCAGCCTGGAGCGGCTCAATGAAATCCATGACAGGGAGGATGAAGAAAATTCCGAAAACCAATTTGTCAGATCATTGCAGGCCGGTGGCGAACTGGTAGCCAAAGACCTTTCATTCCGGTATGTTGGAGCAGAAGACCCTGTATTGACCGGGATAAATCTAAGCATCCAGCCCCAAAAAGTCACCGCGGTAGTGGGTGCCAGCGGTAGTGGAAAGACCACATTGATGAAGCTGTTGTTGAAGTTTTACGATCCCACAGCAGGAGAAATATTTTATGGGAAGCATCATCTCAAAACAATCAGTGCCAAAAGTTGGCGTGACCAATGCGGCGTGGTGATGCAGGAAGGCTATGTGTTCAATGATACCATTGCGGCCAATATTGCCGTTGGTCAGGACCACATTGATCAGGAACGGTTGATAGAAGCGTCCCGTATCGCCAATATCCTGGATTTTATCCAGTCCCTTCCTTTGGGTTTCAATACCAAAATAGGAAATGAGGGTATCGGGATGAGCACGGGACAAAAGCAAAGATTGTTTATTGCCAGAGCAGTCTATAAAAATCCTGATATTTTGTTTTTTGATGAAGCCACCTCGGCCCTTGATGCCAGAAATGAACGGGAAGTGATGGAGAATCTCCATAGGTTTATGGAGGGGAAAACTGTATTTATCATTGCCCATAGGCTGAGTACCGTCAGAAATGCCGACCAAATTGTCGTCATTGATCAGGGAAAGATTGTAGAGCAGGGTACCCATGTGGAATTGCTTTATTCCAAAGGTGTCTATTATGATCTGGTAAAAAACCAACTGGAACTCGAAAATATAAACGGAAGCTGAACATGCCATCAGAGCCCATACATAGCGATAACCTTCACCTCCGGTCCGAGGAAGTCCAGGAAATCATTTCCAGGCCACCGGCTTGGCTGATACGATGGGGCATTACCCTGGTTTTTATCCTGATTTCACTGGTAATAGGATTATCCTTTTTGATCAGGTACCCTGACTTTGTGGAGGCAAAGGTATTGGTGACAACTGTTGATCCTACTGAGCGGATTGCCGCCCGCATTTCAGGACAGATAGAGACTTTATTTGTGAAAAACGGGGAAAAGGTCAGCATGGGACAGCCCTTGGCAGGAATCAAGAGTACTGCCAGACTTGAAGATGTTCTTTTTCTGAAAACTACCCTGGAAAATGAAGTCTTTGGAAAGGAAAATGATTATTACTTTCCTATTGAATCACTTCCTGATCTGGTGCTTGGGGAGATAGGTCTTCCCTTTTTGGAATTCGAAAGAAGTTATATGGAGTACAGGCTGCTGAGTGAATTACAGCCTTATGTTGGGCAATTGGAAGGAAACCGGATCTCTATCGAGGAAATCAAAAAAAGGATACAAAGCCAGACTGCGCAAAAGGCATTGCTGGACCGCAGGCTATACCTGGCCAAAATTGATTATGAAAGAAATAAAGGCTTACACCTAGATGGCATCATCGCAGACAAGGATTTTGAGTCCAAAGAGATGGAATACCTTCAGATGGAAGAACAGGTCAATCATATGGCCATATCCATATCACAATTACAGGAAGCACTTAGTACCGCCAATCAGACCGTCCGGAGTACCAGCATCAATAAGGAAGAGCAGGAAGCCCGCTCACTTAAAAACCTGATACAATCCTACCAGAGCCTAAAGCGCAGTTTGAGGGATTGGGAATATACTTATCTGATGAAATCCTCCATCAGTGGGGCGGTCAGCTACCAGAAAATATGGGGAGCCAACCAACAGGTCAATTCCGGTGAGCTGGTCTTCACCGTACTTCCGGAAAACACATCGGAACTGTTGGGGGCCATGAAGATATCCCCCCAGAATGCAGGCAAGGTCAGTGTTGACCAAAAGGTATTGATCAAGTTGGACAACTACCCCTTTCAGGAATATGGCGCTTTGATCGGTAAGATCACCAACATTTCTGTTTCACCGGACGACGAGTTCAATTATTTGGTTTATGCCTCATTGCCCAATGGGACGACAACTTCTTTCAATAGGGAAATCCGTTTTAATCAGGAACTTTTGGGAAATGCGGAGATCATCACCGAGGAGTTGAGTGTGGCGGAAAGACTGTTTTTTAAGTTCAGGTCATTAATGGTTTATTAGGATGAAATATGTACACACATTTTGGATAGATGAAGGCAAAGACCCAATGGTAGCATCCTTTGGATGGTGCAGTGCCAGATACCATTTGATGAGTTGGGCATTAAGCTGTTTACAACTCCACAGATTTTATGACAATGTGGAACTGATCACCGATAGAAAAGGGAAGGAATTATTGATTGACCAAATGAAATTGCCTTACAAAAAAACAAGAATTGAACTGGATGATCTGGACTTGGTTGAAATCCCCGGTTTATGGGTAATGAAAAAAATATATTCCTATACACTTCATAAAGATCCTTTCCTGAATGTTGACGGGGATGTGTTTATTTTTGAGCCCTTTCCTGATAATCTCCTTTCCGGTCGGCTGATTGCCCAAAACATAGAGCAGGATTTTGATTATTACAAGGAATTGGTCGGGTTGGTTGGTAATACTTTTCCATTTGTTCCCAAGCCTATAAAAAAACAGATCACCGATGGTTTGGAAATCCAAGCCAGTAATGCCGGCATCTTGGGAGGGAATGACTATGGGTTTTTTAAGGAATATTATCAGGTTGTAGAAAAGTTTATAACAGAGAACCATGAGCAAATATCTGGATTGAGTCCTTCACAAATGGTAAACTTTAATGCAGTGGTAGAACAATATATTTTTCATTGTTTAAGTAATTATGCGGGATTAGAAGTGAATTATTTATTGGACACCGTATATGATCCTTCCTTCTTTGAATCATTTGCCAATTTCCATCATTTGCCCTTCAAAATACCATTTATGCACGCATTGGGGGATTACAAGAAAAACGGTTGGGTTTGCGATCAACTGGCAAATAGGCTGAGGATGGACTATCCTGAATATTATTATCGTATTATCGAATTTTTTGAATCTCAAGCGGGAGATGACAAGGTTTATGGAGCTCATGAGGGTTCCTCTAATTCCCAACAATTTGTTTCAAGCTATTCGATAAAATACAACAGCAAACCCGAAGAGGAAAAATTCCACAGGACCAAGGGAATCATTTCGTCAATTTGTAATCTAGAAGATATCTCAATTGATATAGGTAAGCTCTCCATTCACCAAGCTATTGAGTACCTGGAAAAAGAATTGACTGACAGCAGACCAATGGCAATTTTGAAAGACGTAATTGATTTTGAAAAAGAAAAGCTCAGATTGATCCATTCCATGCCACATGACCGTCTTATTTGGGAAAATGAACAAAATGCTACTGACAATGCGGATTTGTTTTTTGTTGATGATCAATGGAAAGAGAACGGAATGTTGAAATTATCTCCACTTACCATGACAATAGAATCCGAATGGGACTGGTCTCAAAATCATGTGTTGTTTACTCGGATAAAGTACATTAACATCGAAAACAACCTGACTCTTGAACCTTATTATTACCAAACCTTATTGTTGCCCGATAAGCACCATGGGGAAATCATAGAATATTTACTGAACCCCATGGAGACCTATCTCATATCCCTGCTTTCGAAAGAAGAGTTTGTTTCAATTTCAGAAGTCACAGAAAAAGTGAATATATTCTTCGAAAATGTAAATGAGGAAAAGGTTCTGATATATCTGGAAGAAGCCATCAGGTTTCTGGCATTTAGTGGGGTGCTTATCTTAAAAGTAAATAAAAGTGATCTACAGACTTATGAAAATATTCAGTCGCGATGAATGGTCACAAACTTCGGGTGACCTAAATGTCAGGAGATTTTAATATTCAATAAATCTAAAAAAACATGAAAAAGTTAAGTTTGGAAATGCTGAGGCTTACTTCCGAAGAAGTGCTAGGAAGAAGTCAGATGAAAAAGATTACCGGGGGGTATGGTAGCGATTGCAGTGATGATGTTTGTACTAAATTGCCATGTTGCAGTGACCGAGATTGGTGTGTGAGCGGTAAGTGCGAATTGCGATAGTCTATAATTAATAAAGCTTTCAACTTATAGAAGAAGCCAATATTGAGATTGGCTTCTTCTTAAACAAACTGAAAACCGGATGAGGTATTTCATATTTCTAGTGATTTTATGCATTAATTTCTCTTGCCAAAGAAAGAATGCTGAGCTTGATAGCCATGATTTATTATATTTAGTTGATACGGTTATTATTGATTCTAAAGGACGACTCCTAGACTTGAACAGACGTTTATTAACTTCGGATTTAAATGATGAAGAAAGCTTAATTTTCTTGTACAATGGATTTGATCATTCAATTGATGAAGTTAGACTTGACTATTTAGAGCTTGTAAATAATTATCCATTTGAAGCTGAAGGACCTAATGGAACAGGCGACCATGTTAATTATATTAATTCATTAAATGATGGTTCAATTTTTATCAAATCATTTAATGAGTCCGCACTATTTAAAAAAGAGGGAGATCTATTGGTAAGAATTGACTGGTTGAATTCAGTTGATTCAAAAGGATCGAAGTTCGGAGAAATCCCTCGGAACGAGATTGCTATTAGCCCTGATGATCTGAAAATTTTTGGATTAAGCTATGACAACAATAATCGAAATGTTTTTCTGGATGTCTTGTCGGTAAAAGATAACATAGTAAAGCGATATGATATAGATACTGAAAAGTCGTATCATAATTTTGTATTGGAGTTTGACGATCCACAGTTTCCCACTTTCATGGATCCCTATGTTGACTTATTGGTTGAAAACAATTTAGTAATTATAAGTCACCAATATTCAAATGAAATTTTCCTGTTCACATCGGATGGCGAATTTGTACAAACAGTCTCTTATAATCCTGAATTGACCCCTTCTCGTGTCAAGGAACTCGCTGGAACACGTATAACATCCTATGAACAAATACAAAAGGAGTATCAACACTTTTTAGAGCAAGTCAGGTTTGGACCTCCGGTATGGGATAGGGTAAAAAAGCGGTATTTACGCTTATCTGCATCCAGAGTTTTTTCGGATTATCGTTCAAGAGAAAGCTCGCTTTTACCCGATATTAAAGAAGTAAAGGTTTACCTGTCTATTTTTGATACCGATTTTAATTTGATTTCAGAGGTGCATATTCCTGAATTGACCACCGAGTTTGTGAAGTATTTTGCCAAAGATGGAAAGTTATGGGTATTTCAAAATATCTCTGATGAATTGGGTTTTATAGTTATTGATATATAGCCATGCGATTCTTAAGTGACAATAGGTCTTGGAATAGAGACCAATAACACTGCAAAACAGGCGCTAACAATATTCAGTCGCGATGAATGGTCACAGGCTTCGGGTGACTCAAATGTCCGGAGAATTTAACATTCAATAAAATTCAAAAATCATGAAAAAGTTAAGTTTGGAAATGCTGAGACTTACATCAGACGAGGTGCTTAAGAGAAGTCAAATGAAGAAGATTACTGGGGGGTATACCTACACTTGTCATTGTGGAGGTTATAATAATCCTACAAGTGGATTATTTTATGTTTGGGCAGGAGATAATACTAGTGCATTGAATACTGCTGCTGCTCAATGCGGTCATCCTGTGTACTGCAGTTGAAGTAGATATCCAATAAACCTGGCAAATAATTAAAGTTTATTAGATTATATCCTTAGGGGATTGTAAGGAAGGCATAGTCTTTTGGAATTCCCCTAAGGATTTGGGTTTATTTACTCTCTTTATGTCTTGCATTAAATTAAATGCTGAATAATGTAGAAAAAAGTGGGAACAAAAGTTTTCATAACTTCAACCACAAGGAATTAATTGATATTAAAGTCGAAACCGGACTTTAAAATGAATTCATTTGTTTCGGCAAGAGGTTGGCTACAGATTTCATTCGAATAATTTGTGCTTAAATAAAAAAAGGTTTTTTTGGCCTTCCCTGTGTATCAGTGTGGAAAATATAAAATATGTAAAAAACAAATGAAACATATAAGTGTATTGATTTTTCTGGGGGTGTTACTGATGGCTTGTAAGGAACCTGAGATTACTGATTTATGGACTGTAGAAGTAACCAATGAAACTGACCATGGGGTAGAATTGAATGCAATTTCAGAGTCGGTCACAAAAATTACACTTGAAAATCATGAGGATGCTTTGATTACCAATGTCAAAGAGGTGTTGAGAATCGAATCATACTTTGTTGTTATTACATTTGATAATCGAATATTAATTTTTGACCAAAGTGGGAAATTTTTTAAAGTTTTGGGGAGACAAGGTGGTGGGCCAGGTGAGTATGAATTTGTAACTGCCTTCGCTTTGGATGAGGATTTAAGGAAGTTTTATGTTGTTTCCTTGAGAAAAGTTCTCGTTTACACTTTTGAATTTAAATTGGTTGATGAATTTAAATTGGACTTTTTTGTAAGTTTTTTATCTTTTCATAAAGATAATATTTATGTCATTTCTTATGAATATGAAATACCCGTGGATGGAGGGTTTGCCACTGAGACCTCGATGTATATTCTGGATAAAAACTTTAACGGTTTAGATTCCATTCCTATTAGAAGAGTCGTGAGAAAAGACAGGCAAGCAGGTTTGTTGGGATATAGTAAGTACATCAGTACGAATGGTTCTGATTCTTTTATTTATGCACCTGTGGCTACAAATGAGCGCTATTTAAGAGATACTGTTTTTCAATTGGATAAAAATAGGATAATTCCTTATGCTAAATTACGTTTCGCAGAACCCCATTTGGATGAAAGGGGAATAAAAAGATATTTGATTGCCAACATTTTTATGACTGCCAACTATTTGGGTTCCCATTATTATAAAGATGGAAATGATATTTATTTTTTTCTCTACAACAGAAAAACTTCAAAGGCTTATAATTTCAAAGGGGGTCCACTTGATGATGAAGGTGATACTGTAGTTCTTAATTTATTGGATGCCAGCAGTAATACATTCTATTATGTCAAAACAATTGGGTTTACAAATTCTTCAGAGGAAGAGCAAAACCCTGTAATAGGGATAGTCAGATTAAAATAACCAAACTGATTTGACTTTTCTTTAATTCTTTCCACCCTTTTGCGTCATCTTGGGTTCTTAATCTTATTGTAAAGCAGTTTCCCAAAAGATTCCTCGGAAAAATATGAAATACATTAATCTGATTTTGCCGATTTTTTCAATGTCTCTATTCCAAACTTGTGGAAACAAAGGCTATGTAGATACCCAAGTATCCATCAATACAATAGAGATCAGTAAGGATTTTTTGTTTGGCGATTCTCCAGAATTTCAGATTGAAATCCTGGACACCATAAACCTTGAGGCTCCGGGAAACCCTCCCCTTACTGCAATCCAAGATATAGCATTCTCAGAAAACTTCATTCTCCTATCGGACAGAGTACACGGACTTTTAAAATTTGACAACAATGGTAGTTTTTTAGGGAAAATCGGGGAGAAGGGAGAGGGGCCAGATGAATATACTATACCCTATGCGATTCACTTAGATGAAAAGGAAAATATTGTGCTTGTGGCGGATTGGCAAAAAATGACCGTGATTTCCTATAACCTCGAAGGAAAATTTGAATCAACAAGCAATAAACTGCCTGGGCATCCTATCTCCTTCTATAAAGAT
>CAZLJT010000078.1:0-13647 GCA_964559905.1 uncultured Aquiflexum sp. | reverse complement strand
TTCGGACATTCTGAAAATCACCATAGGTGATAAATCCTTGCCCTTCCAAAATATAGCGGTCCCACCTGGAGTTGAAGATATCTGCAATGTTCAAAACAAGTGTACCTCTCTTTTTGAGAATATCTTTACTGGCGGATACATCCATAAAAAATATTCCCTTCCGGATGCCTTGGGCGATTTGTTGTCTGGCTTGATAATTGGCCCTCACTTGAGCAATAATCCCGTTTCCAAAGGTAAAGCGGGAATTCTGCCTTACATTCCAGGAATAAGTGGTGGCAGTAAAATCTGTTTGAATATTACTGCCATCGATATCGGCATAGAAGAAATTCAGGTTGACATCAACTTTCCACCAAGATAAAATCGCATAATCTGTGGTAAATTCCAATCCAAATGATTGTTCACCGTTCAGATTTTGCGGAAAGGTTGTCGCATTCCCCTCATTGTCGACCGTCCTGATCCTTTCTATTTTGTCCACGGTATTCCTGTAGAACACAGTGGAAAACAATGTTCCCTTTTCAAAATACTTGATATGTCCCAATTCAAATGCATCGGTAAATTCCGGTTCCAGGTCAGGATTGCCACTGAAGAAATTCCTGGCATCTGAAAACGTCACAAATGGACTAAGATCATTATAAAAGGGTCTCCGCACTCTTTTGCTATAACTGAATTGCAGGCCATTCTCTTCTGTAAAATTGTAGGTAAGGTGCGCACTTGGAAATAGGTTGACATAGTTTCTGGGGTTTTCCTCATTGGTTTTGACCAAGGTTGTTTTGATATCCGTCCACTCTGTTCTTAATCCACCCTGATAACTCAGTTTTTTGGTTTTATTTCCCAAAATGCCATAAAGTGAATGGATATTTTCTCTGTATAGGAAAATGTTGTCCAAACCGGGCATGGGTTCAAATTCGCCCTGCTCGTTTTGTTCCTTAACCACAAAGTCATTTTCCATATTCCTGAAACTGCTTCGGATTCCCGTTTCGAATTTCCCCTCAGTACCGATTGGTTTGGTATAATCCACCTGGATTAGGTATTGCTTTTCAAATTCGTCATTAATGGAAGTCTGCACCAACGAACGAGAAAGATCAGGGACTCCTTCGGGAGAAAAAGTAGATTCAGTAAATAATTGATCAGAGTTTTCCCAATAATCCAAATAGGTCAGAACCGTCGTGAGTTCGTGTCCTTTTTTGTCAAAACTTCTTTTGTATGTGATCAGATATTCAGAGTTGGGTTCTTTTTCCGTTTCATCCTGCCTGCGCAAGGAATAGCTTTGCATATTGTCCAAGTTGAAAATGTAGTCATTATAACGGATATCCGTGATCCTGTGTGCATCACTTCTCCTCAGGGAATAAGAGGCCGTCAATATGCTGTTTTCATTAAAAAAGTAATCCAACCCAGCTCTGACATTGTTATCAATTGAGTTTACTGTTCCCTCAGTGGATTGGTCTGAAATAAAGGTGGTATCTCCACCAAATGCTTCTTGGAATAAGGTACCTCTCCTGGGCACAATTCTTTTAGCAATTCCATAGTTGATAAACCAGTTGATTTTTTTATGTCTGTAGTTGACATTAGCAGCCAATCCAAGATTGGTCGGAGTTCCCGCAATTACTTCAAAAGACCCGTTAAAGCCTGAGTTGGTTTCTTTCTTTAAGATGATATTGATGACCCCTGCCATACCTTCAGCCTCATACCTTGCAGAAGGATTGGTGATGATTTCAATACGGTCTACCATACTCGCCGGCAATTGTTGCAGTCCCCTTCCTCCTTTGAAACTTACCAAACCAGAAGGCTTTCCGTCCACCAATATCCTGACATTGTCAGAACCTCTCAACCTTATATTTCCCTGCGTATCCACCGTGACGGAAGGAAGGTTCATTAAAATATCCGAAGTGGTACGGCCAGCGTTGGCTAGGTCTTCTGCCACATTGAAGATCCTTTTGTCTAAGGCCAGTTCCATGAACGGCTTTTCGCCCGCTACAACAACCTCGTCTAAATTGCTCAAACCCGATTCCAAAGCGACAACTCCCAAATTGAATTCGGGATTTTCTTTATTCACCTTAAATTTTTCTGTTTTGATCGCTTCATATCCCATAAATTCTATCACGGCATAATAGGAACCAAAAGGCACTTTTAAAATAAAAAGACCATCCTCATCTGTGATATTCCCCTCCACCAAATCACCCGCTTCATTGAAAACGGAAACTGTAGCAAAAGGCAAAGCCTGGGCTGATTGCTTGTCAATTACCTTACCTAATATTTCGGCTTTATTGGATTGCTGAGCTTGTATATCCCCACCCAACAAATTCATAAGAATTAATAGAATACCTGAAAATATCCATGCTGAAGAGTTGGAAGGCTTGAATAGGAAAATCACAATAGGATGCTGGTATGATAGGTTTGAATGAATGTCCTTTTACCAAAGAAAGATGGTGCCGGAATAATGGAATGAATTTAAAGATTATTGGACAAAATGGACAGGAATTTTTACCAGTGGAATTATCTTCTTGTTATCTGCTTAATATTTGTTAGCTGATTACCTCCTTTCAAATCTCTTACACAAACGACTTGCTAATTTGAAATGCATTTCCAAGATTTGAGATCAACTCCAACCTTTACGAAACAGAATATTATGAACAACCCTCAACACAGAAGAATCTTTCTTAGAAACCTCGGACTTTTGGGATTGGGAACGACCATCAGCCCATTGGTCTTTCAATCCTGCGGTGGTCCTCAAACCCAAACCGCAATAGAAGAAGCTCCCAAAGAAATGTTTTTTAAAATCTCTTTGGCCCAATGGTCCTTACATAAGGCATTATTTGCCGGAGAACTGGATAACCTGGATTTTGCAACCTATTCCAAAAAAGAATTTGGCATCGATGCAGTGGAATATGTCAATGCCTTTTTCAAAGACAAAGGAAAAGACATGGATTACCTTGGTCAAATGAAACAACGCTGTGAAGATAATGGCGTAGAAAGCGTACTCATCATGGTAGATGGAGAAGGCTATCTTGGTGACCTTGATGCCACAGCTAGAATGAAGTCCGTAGATGACCATAAAAAATGGGTAGAAGCCGCGAAGTTTTTGGGATGTCACTCAATACGGGTCAATGCATTTGGAAGGGGAACCGCTGAGGAAGTCAGTGCCGCCGCAATAGATGGATTGAGAAGCCTAAGTGAATTTGCTCTTCCTTTCAATATCAATGTTATTGTCGAAAACCACGGAAGTTATTCTTCCAATGGTCAATGGCTGGCTAACGTAATCCAAAGTACCGGGATGTCCAATTGCGGCACTTTACCTGATTTCGGAAATTTCTGCATCAAAAGATCCGATGATTCTGAATGGGGCGGAGAATGCGTGGAAGAATATGACAGGTACAAAGGAGTGGCCGAAATGATGCCCTATGCCAAAGGAGTCAGTGCAAAGTCTTATGATTTTGATGAAAATGGCAACTGCATAGAAACCGATTATGAAAAAATGCTCAAAATCGTAAAAGATGCAGGCTATGCCGGACATATCGGGATTGAATATGAAGGAAGTAAGCTTTCTGAGGTAGAAGGAATCAAAGCAACCAAAGCCCTTTTGGAAAGATTAGGCCCTACCGTATAAATCCAAAATCGTGGACTTATAGCTTTCAGACCTAATACCAAAACCTTTGCGCCCTTTGTGGTTCAATATTAACACCGCTAAGGGCGCAAGGATTTGCAATGAATATAGACTTGGCCCACAAATAGGAGAGATTTATTTGATCTAATGGTTGTTGATGATTTATGAAGTTCTTTCAAATATCAATCAATCACCTCAAAAAGATAAAATTGATAGGGTTGCAATTCCAGAAATTCATGGTCATTGCCCACTTCAAACTCAACGCCTGTCCAATGATCCAATAATTTTCTCGGGGCTTGGGTATGTTCCTTGAATACGTACCAAGTCAGGTTTGTAGGAAAGCTGCTGAAGTTGAATACTCCATAAAAGCGATCATCTGCACTATCCCTCATGAAAACTGCCACATGTTTGTTTTGCGGTGTAGACCAAGTGATATTTTTTAAGTCAGCAATGACTGTCAGCTGCTTACGGATTTTAATCAGTTTTTGTGTTTGGGAAAAAATCCTATTTTCGAGACTTCCCTCTTTTTCAGCCAATTTGTTTTTCTTCCAGTCTATCAATGGTCTATGCATCCATCGGTTGTCGTAACTTTTGCCTGGATCTTTCCTGAAACTGTAATCATTGGTATATCCTACTTCATCTCCATAAAAGAGCATGGGCATTCCTCCTATAAACATAGAATGGGCCTGCATCAACATGATTTTGTGGACCGCCTCGTCTGTTACTAATGGGTCATTTTCATAGATGCCTTTTTCCAGACCGCATAATGAAGCCAAAGTACCACTGATACGCGCATCTCCTGTTTTCGGATTCGAGGAAAAAAGTTCTCCTCTTGCCGGGCTGTTTGGAAATTTCCCGGAATAATAGTCCATTAAAAATTTACGATGCTCATATGGTTGCTTACCGACCGCTTTGATCATTTCATTTTCATAACCCAAGCCAATATCATCGTGACATCTCGTATAGGTAATCCAGGAGGTACCATATGGCTTCTTGAGGATTTCATGTTGGGCAGCCATCATGACCTCAGTCTCACCTGTGGCCAACATGTCCCATTGCAGGGCCATATGAACAGCGTTGTAGGCAAAATCGCATTCCTGTGCCGTAAATTCACCGGTACCAAAGTATTTGGTGATTTCCTTTGGGGCTACAATGGCTTCTCCCAAGATGGCCATTCCCGGTGTGGAAACCATCACAAATTGTTTGATCAACTGCAATAAGGTATGGACCTGAGGAAGGTTCTGACAAGTGGTTCCTGTTTGTTTCCAAATAAAGGCAGGGGCATCCACCCTAAGGAGATCGACTCCGAGATTTGCATAAAATAAGACATTGTCCAGCATTTCGCGAAGCACCATCGGATTCATATAATTGAGATCCCATTGGTAATCGTGAAAAACAGTCATGACCCATTTTTGACATTCCTCGGACCATGTGAAATTACCGGGGGCAGCTTCCGGAAAAATCTCGGGCATTGCCTCCTCAAATTCGTTGGGAATCCAGCGGTTGTCATACATGTAATAAAAGTCCTGAAAATAAGGATCTCCCGATTTGGCTTTTTCTGCCCATTGATGCCGGTGAGAGGTGTGGTTCAATACAATATCCAACATGAGGTACATTTCCCTCTTTTGCATTTTCTTGTTCAAGGCAATCAAATCTTCCAGGGTACCGAATTTTGGATCAACCTTTCTAAAATCTGAAACTGCATAACCTCCATCACTTTCTCCTTGCGGACTTTCAAACACCGGCATGATATGGAGAAAATTTACACCCAACTCTTCCAAATAGTCCAGTTTCGAGGACATGTTTTTTAGATTTCCTGCAAATCTGTCCACGTAGAGACTCATTCCCACCAATTCATTACTCAAAAACCAGTGGTTTTTATTGGACTTTATTTCATCCTGCTTCTTTAGGTCCAAACTCCTGTCATTGTTGGCTTTGAATAGTGTGACAATCAGTTGTTCAAAAAGTTCGTCCTTTTTTGGATGGGTAGCATAAAGTTGGTAATAAAGCTTACTGATGGTACCGATCCTTTCGTTGAGTCTTTCAAGGAAATCCCTGTCATTGGAATCAATCCTATACTTGTTGATTATTTGCTGAATCAAATCAGCCTGATGATGGTCTGAAGCCATTTATTTTTACAATGTTTAAAATCTGCTTAATTTTTGAAATTTTCCCTTGCTGAATTATATTCTAACAGTTGGGTCAATGCCCACCACCCATAGGAACATCTTGTGTTTCCACATCATGTTTTTCCTCTATCCTCAATACCGACGCTGCCGCCAATAGCAATAATATCCCTGCAAATACTATAGCTGTTCCGGGGTCATTGTTGAGAAAATACTTTGAAATAAATCCAAAACTCAGGGTTTGTAAAATCATAGGGACAACAATCATCATATTGATAATTCCCATATAAACTCCATATCTCTCTTTAGGTATTTCATTGACTACCAACAAATAAGGTATTCCCATCATACTCGCCCAGGCAATACCAAATCCGGTCATAGGTGCGAACAGGAGGTATTTGTTTTCTATAAAAGGGAAAACCAACAAACCCAATCCGGCAAATATCAGGCAGACAAAATGTACTTTTCGTGGGCCTAATTTTTTGGCCACCCCTACCAAAGCAAAAGCTGTCATAAAGGTCACCACATTGTACCAACCATTTACCAAGCCTGTCCATCCCACCGCTTCTTCAAACAACTTCATATCAGCTGTAGGGGAAGTTTTCCAAACAGATTGTGCGATACTCTTGGCCGCATTTTGCCAATAGACAAACAGTGCATACCATTGAAAGAGATAAACCAAAGAAAGTTTCCACATCACAGGAGGCATATCGAATACCGCATTAACAATCTCTACATTCTGTCCAAAAAACAGGCTGAGTTTTCGGTTTTCCTCTATGGCTTTAATATTCCTTTTGATGAGTCCTTTGTGAAAAATGGAGGGAATCAATAACAGCGCGAAGTAAATATAAATGATCAAAGAAGATATTAGAGAAAGGAAAAACTGAATAACGAGCGGAGGCTTACCCTCATTTTCTGTCCGTATTTTGGCCAATTCATGGTCAGTTGGGGGAATTTCGGGGGTTTTGTAAATACTCCAACCTACTGAAGAGATGGAGCATATTGTTCCCAAAAAGAAGGAAGCATACACCCAAACAGGCAAAGAACCTGCTGTACCGGTTATATACTTTTGGAAAACGAAGAGCGAAAGATTGGCCAAAGTAATTCCCAAACCTGTGAAGAAGCTTTGGGTAAGAAAACCTTTGGCATATTGATCCGGTGGAAGCTTGTCGGCAATCAATGCCCGATAGGGTTCCATCGCAGTGTTGTTGGCTGCATCCAAAATCCAAAGTAATCCCGCAGCCATCCATAAACTGCTGCTGAAGGGGTAAAGAAACAAACTGATGCTACAAAATACAGCTCCTATAAAAAAATATGGCCTTCTTCTTCCAAACTTGGGATGCCATGTCCTATCACTCAATGCTCCAATGATGGGTTGGATCAATAAGCCGGTCATGGGCCCTGCAAGATTTAAAATAGGGATTTCATGAGGCTGTGCCCCAAGCATATCATAGATGGGGTTAACCGCACTTTGTTGCAATCCGAAACTGTATTGAATGCCAAAAAACCCGACATTCATGTTGATAATTTGGCTAAACGAGAGACGGGGTTTGCTCATCCTGTAGGATTATATTGGGTTGATCGTTGACTTCAATTGATTTTTAATTGAAAAAGAATCATTTGGACAAACTAAAATAGAGAAATATTCTTTCAATTTTTATCTATTCAAAAAATCGGAATTGGCAAACAGGGGTATTTTAGATATAAATTGAAATATAGTTTTTACAAAATACCGTTTTTTGATGTATTTAAAACGGTTGCGGTAAAGAGAAAATGAAAATGAAAAAAAATGAAAAAAAATTTGGCATTTATTCATCTTCTGACTCCTTGAACAAATATTTACTTAAAAATAATTAATCCCAAAGGATAAACGCTTTTTTTGATCTGCATTTGATGGTTTAAAAATTTAGACAAAAAAAGTGGTCTGTGAAGACACAAACCACGGTTTTTAAAACACTTTATTCATCATGGTGATTAAGCTGCTAATAAAATCTTACTTATCCCTTATTTGCCTTAGGCCTTTTGCATCAGATAGCCCACTTCATTGTCCAATAAAATGGCATCTAGGTCTTCCCCGGGAAGAGCAACGATTCTTTCATTTTTCTCATCCCATTCTATCCTTCTTCCGATTTTGTAGGATAATCCTCCCATATGGGCTGTAATGGCTTCTTCGAAGCCTTCAACAATCCCACAACTTGGCTCTCCACCATTGCGGATACAGCTGAGCCATTCACGGATATGCAGGAAGGTGGAATCAACCCTTTTACCATCTCTATAGGTCCATAATAATCCTTTATTGGCAAAATATTTGGCAGTAGCTGAAGTCACCGCATCCACGCCATTGGCACTGGGATCATATTGGTAAATCGGCACCATAGGGTCTATCCGCTTTTCTTTGATCAAATCCGCATATTTTGTGGACCTAGGGTCAGCATGAATGGTCAGCATATTTCCCAACTCCATAGTAGCATCATGTCCCATCAACAAAGTTCCTCTTTCGAACTGATTTCCCAATGTGGCACTGTAAACCAACGTCATCCCTTTTTCTTTTCCGGGTTCCTGACTACTGCCTGTACTAAAATCCGGGAAATCCATATTGATCTGCATGACATCGGGAACATTTCTTCCATCCCTATGGGTATAAACCCCTCCTGATGCAGTAATGTATTTGGGAATTCCCATTTTAAGCACACAGTTGATCCTGTCATAATCATGGGTCAATAAATCACCCGAAAGTCCTGAACCATAGGCCCACCATTTCCTCCATCGAAAGAAATGCTCCGAATTGAAAGGTATTTTGGGAGCAGTTCCCAGAAAGGCATCCCAATCGATGGTACTTGGGGAAGCATCCGGATGGATCTCATATTGCCAGGCACCATTGTCATCATTTCTATTGGTAGTCGTAGTGACTAACGATACATGTCC
Organism: uncultured Aquiflexum sp.; assembly: GCA_964559905.1. Lineage (GTDB taxonomy): Bacteria > Bacteroidota > Bacteroidia > Cytophagales > Cyclobacteriaceae > Aquiflexum. Next base: position 4,995 of record CAZLJT010000078.1, on the reverse strand, counting down.
CAAGGTCATTTTTGCAATGGCATCTTGGGCTGTAAGGAAGCTTTGTGTTTGGCGATGTTGGTGACCAACAGCCATGACTACATCGGGATTTCTTCTACAGGATTCTCTGAGGTCATAAGTCTCCTGAATGGTATGGGTCATTGGTTTTTCGACATAGACATGGAGTCCAGCTTCTATAGCCTCTATGGCCATGGGAGCATGCCAATGATCGGGTGTTGCAATGATGATGGCATCAATTTCGCCACTGTTGATCATTTCGCTATGCGTGCGATAGCGTTTGCATACATTTCCATCCTGATTGAAAGACGCAAGTGCTTTTTCAGCCCTTACATCAAAGATGTCACAGATTCCGGCCAATTTAACATTGAGGTTTTCCTGGGCCTTAAAGTCTTCCAATCTTTTATCATTCGGATTCTCAGCACTGGATTTGGCCATTTGATCTAACCATTCGGTGGTGGCAAATCCCAAAGACCGCATCAATTGCTCACCGCGTATCCCAAAACCAATGAGTCCGATCCTGAGCGGTTCCCCACTCATAGGGCCTGAGGCAGGTGGTGCGGAGGCTTTAATATTCAAGGTTTCCAACAGAAGATTACGTTCAGATTTGGCTTTTTCACTAAACCTAAAACCCGCAGTCCAAACTGCACCTACAATAGGGATACCTCCTAGTATTTTTAGCCAATCTCTTCTCGAAAGGCCTTTGAATAGATTTTTGTCAGTTTCCATAGGATTTAGTTTATAGGGTTAGCAGTTTGCAGCTTTTTCCTGTTGAAAAGCTTTTCAATACCAAATACAAAATCTGTGGGAAACAAAAACACAACAAACAAAGCCGCTGCCTCTATCAGGTTTTTGTTTACCAACCAATAACTACCTTCGCTTGGTCCTTGAGGGTAACCCGGAAACGGTGGATGGGCTAAATAATACATCAACAACAAACCTATGCCAATGATACTGGCCCACTTGGTTTTAAATCCAATGATCAATGAAATGCCTACAAGAACCAAAGCGGCAATATTCAGGGTGTCGACAATGGATATCATTGACTCACTTGCCAACCATTTGAAAAAGGATTGCATGTAAGTAGCACTTAATAAATATCCTTTTGCAGTCCAGGATGGACTATACAATTTGATCACACCTTCATATAGAAAGTGCCATCCTATCAGCAAACGCATCAACACTAGGCTGAAGGTTTGCACAGAGGTGAAATTCGGGTTTTGAACCATAAGTATATACCGTTGATTTGATTCACGAAAATACTTATGGAAATCCTTAAAAAACATGACTTTTGTCAATCTAAAACATGATGTACAACCTTAAATGCCAACAAATTCGAGTTGGAAAAAGTCATAAAAACCGTTTCCAACAATTCAAAATATCACTTACATGACCACTTTAAAGTTCATAAAATGCTTGAGAAATTTGATCTCTTCATTCATATACCTCTCTACCCGCAAGTGTTTGAAACAATCATCATATTGAACCCTGATAAAGAATTCCGCACTGTCCAATTCGATGGTCTTTGCTGTCAGGGTAGAGAGATCATCTGTTTCTGAATATTCAACTTTTCTGAGCATTGGGTTTTCGACAATTGTTTTGGAACAAACAATATTTGACTCATTCAAAAATGAAAGAATCAAATCTCCCTCCCCCGGTTCTGATTTTGAATATTGCTCCCCTCTCAACCTTCCCGGGTTCTTCATAGAATTAATCAGTTTAACCGAATCCCTGGAGTCCATAGAAAAGCTGACCATAAGGATTTCAGGCGTGTTTTGTACCAACAATATTTCTGCTTCATTTTCCTCTGCCACTTGCTCTTTGGAAGCTTTGCAACCGCTCAAAACAAACAATATACAGACAAAGAGGAGAACTTTTGAATTATTTTCCATAGGTACTTAATCAAACTTTTGAAGTATTTATCGGGCTGAAGTGAACTACCTGACAATACCAAATCTCAATATTTTTACAGATTTTTGGGCATTTAATCTTATAAAATATTGCCCGGATTGAAGCTCCTTCACTTCAATGGGGATGACATTCCCGTTCCTTTCAAAGGCCCTGATTTCATTCAATATTCTGCCCTTGATGTCGATGATCTCAATGGATTCCAATAAAGGATCAATAAATTTCAGGTATTCAATAAAGACAATGTCGTTTGCTGGATTGGGATAAAATTTAAGACTTTCTGAAATCTCACCTTTTTCTGAGGACAGAATGATATTTACTGTCACCGTTACTTCAGATGAAACAGAATTGGAACAAGAATCCTTTATGGTAAATATCACCTTGTTTTCTCCAACATCCCCTCTTCCAAATTCAGTTTTGGACAATTTCATCTCGGTTATTTCACAATTGTCAAAAGACCCATCATCGACATCTTCGGGATTCAAAGAACCAAATCCATCAGAATCCAAAAAAATTTCAACATTTTTCGCTTTGATGGTGGGTTTAATGTTATCGTCTACTGTGACTATCACCTCAGCTTCGGCTTCATTTCCACTGGAATCTATGGCTTTGAAGATAACTTTATTGTTACCCATATCTTCACAAGTGAATTTTTCTTTAGAAATGCTGATTTTCACAAGCTCCACATCATCATAAGTACCATCATCTATATCTTCTGCACAAACAATGGCTTCCCCATTTTCATCCAATTCGATTTTGACATTTTTGCTAACTATGACAGGCGGAGTCAGGTCAGCAGCAGGTCCAATCACATTTATAAATTCTTCCCTGGAAAATACATTTTCGCCAGTACTATTTTTTGCTTTCAAAATAACTTTATACTTTCCTCCGAATCTATAGGAAACCTCGGGATTTTTCTGATTACTTTTTTCGGGAGTCCCCCCTTCGAAAGTCCACTCCCAAGAGGTGGGATTATGGGTTGACAAATCAAAAAACTTAACTTTTTCCAATGACTTTACTTCCAATTTATCGGCTCCAAACAGGACTATGGGTCTTGCAGGTGCTTCAGGAGTAGATAGGAATTCCAATCTTTCTTCCAAGTGATGGCTACAGACATCACAAAAGTTTCTTCCCAAAAATCTCATTTTACAATTTTGATGCGGTCTGTGCCAAGTAGGTGATTCGGCATGAGGATAAATTCCAATCCCATTTCTGTTCAAAAAACTCCTCCATTTATTTGTCAAAGGGTTGGCGTCTTGAGTCATATTATGCCTTTCCCGGGCGAACTGAGGCCCTGCCCAATATTCATCCGCCAAATCCCCATAGGAATGGCCCAATTCATGTATCATGATTTCAGTGGCAGAGGAATGTGTAGAAAAAACCGCAAAGGTTCCGCCTGAACCGCCATATTTGCTATCATTGACCACGAGAACACCAATATCAAAAAACGGTGTATTTTCGAAAAGTACACTAAAGATCCTATGGGAGCGCCATGCAACCAATAAACGCTCGATATTATGGGACCAATATGAGCTTCCAAAATAATTATCAATCAGGTTGCTGGGATTCATAGCAGCACCAGATACATTAGAAACCACTTTAATGGCGTATACATTAATCCCATCTCTGTAATTCCTCCATGGCAATTGACCAAACATACCTGCTGTTGCATTTTTTGCATCGTTGATAAATTTATCCTGTTGAGCGGCGGTGTAGCCATCTCCCACGATCACCATATTGGTGACTTCATTTGGAGAACCACTGTAATGAATAATCTCCATAGGCATCAACTGCGCATGGGATTGAAAGGAAAATAATATTAAGACAAGTGAAGAAAAAACTTGAATTTGCTTTGCGTAGAATTTATTCATGGCCTGCTTATTTAAAAAACTGTAAATCTATCCTGACTGTACTAAACCCTTGAGTAATAAACGAAATAAAAACCCAAAGTACCTAACCAAAATGATATCTCTCAAAAAAGAAAGATACCCGCATCATGGAATTAACAATTCTCATTCAAAATTTCAATTACTAAGATTTCACCGCAACTCAGAAACAAATAAAAAGGTGTGGTACTAAGTGAAGGTAATTGAAAACGAAATGATGGTTTAATTTACCAAAATTGTTTTATCCCAGCACGAAATATTTACTTTTTTTCCTTATTTTCCAAAGATATTTTTATTCAGATATGTATTTCTGAATTTCCCTTCAGGATCAAACTTTGACAATAAGCCCTTAAAATCTTCAATTTTCGCGTATCTATTGCGTAAAATTGCATAAGGAATGGTAAAAAGTTTAGCCCAATGAGGTCTGGGTTGAAACTTGTCCAACTTGGCTTCCATTTGAGGAAGTAAGGCCATGACTTCGGGAATTTCTTGCTTCCAAGTGGTATGAATCGCTACTGAATCTCTTTGAAAAGCTGTGCTAATCCAAAGTTCATCAGATTGGATGGTCCGGATTTCTGAAATAAAAAGATGCGGATGAATCTGTGCTGACATTTCCCTGACTGCCATCAAAGCTTCAGAACCATTTTCCAATGGGACAAAATATTCGGATTGCAGTTCTTTTCCTGCGCTTGGCTGGAACTCCATCTTGAAATGGGGAAGCCTGTCATACCAAGGCCCTGCAACTCCCAACTGTTCCGAACAACTTTCAGCAGACATCGAGGGGACGGGGTGCATTTTGACACTTGCTTTTTTGGCTCCAAAAAAATCATCAGGAAATTCAGGAGTTTCACCTTGCAATACTCTTTTTTTGACCCAAACTTCATTGATCTTATCACTTCCCCAATCCAAAAACAAACTTACACTGTATCCTGAACCCATAATTTCCAGAAAATTGTCTTTTAGGGATTCCCAAGGTAAATCCAGATAAACCACCTGGGCCACTTCAAAAGTAGGTTGCAAATCCAATGTCACCTTGGTCACAGGCCCTAAGGCTCCCAACCCCACTACAGCCCCATAAAATTCCTCATCGGCTTTTCCCAAACTGACCAAGTCCCCATTTGCATTTACAAATTCTAAGGCAGCTACTCCTGTGGACAGGTTGCCGTTTTCTAATCCCGAACCATGGGTAGCAGTAGCAATTGAA
>CAZLJT010000077.1:0-13891 GCA_964559905.1 uncultured Aquiflexum sp. | reverse complement strand
AAAACAGTCTCCAAGCCGTAGGTGATTACTTTATAGCTTGACTGGGTAAGGGTATTTTTTTTGATAAAATCTGCGAGAGGAATAATATCATAAGCTTCCGATTTGGGATGCGACCAAGGTGTGGAACCTGAGATTTCTTTGGCCATCCTCTCCATTTTCCGCAAAAGCCAATCTAGATTGAGCAAAGAGATGATATCGATTTTGGGAATCAAACCTCTGTACTTTCTTATTTTTTTTTCAAAGTCCAGGATATTGTAGCCTTCGTTGTATGTCTCATAATAGTCCACTCCGTATTCTTTGCAGAGTGCATACATCCTGTCTTGGGTAGGGCCTATCCATTGTCCGCCAAAATCCAGGTATTGCCCATTTTCAAATCTTTTGGTATAAACCCGCCCGCCAAGACGTTCTCTTGCCTCAAGGACGATAAAGGATTTATTCGTTTTGTGGAGGATGCGTGCGGCAGCTATTCCGGAGAAACCTCCGCCAATGATGATGGTGTCAAACATAGGGGCATTTTGGGCTTTTGGAAAAGTTATTTCTTCAGCTAGGAGAGAAATGGCTTTTCATCCTTTCAAGATAGCAATTTTGTAAATACGCTATTTCAAACCCTTCTTCTTTTTTGAGTTCAGTTTTTAGTTTTTTCCCATCAAAAAATTCCTGAATTCTTCCGTATCAAAATTACTCATGCCTTCTTGGTAAAAAATTATTTCTCCTTTTGGATTGACGACTAAAGTTGTTGGAATCGATTGACTTTGAAGGGAATTATTCAAGCCATAGGCGGCGTGCACTACAGGGAAAGTAAAACCCTTGTCATTGATGTATTTTTTACTTTTCTCAAAATCATCGTCCAAAGCAATCATCAGAAATTCCAGGTCTTCCGTATCTTTTACTTTTTTGTACATTTCGGAAATATGGGGCATTTCGGCACGACATGGAGGACACCAGGTAGCCCATAGATTAATAAAGACTGTTTTTCCTCTGTATTGATCCAAGCTGATTGGATTTCCTTCTATATCTACAAATCCGCCAGTATAATCAAAAGCCTGATTTTCTTTATCTATCAGCGTTATTTTTGGTTTTTTGATGCCTGTAGCCAAAAGCAAGGATTGTACGCCTCCCATAATCGGAGTAATCAATCCGGTAAAATACAAAAAGGCAAACACTGCGAGCATAATGCCCCAGCTTTTGAATTCTTTCTTCCAATCAATCATAAATATTCCTGATCTATTTTCAAATCTTCCTACAAAAGTACCGGTTTTTCATATAGAGAATTGTGATAATACGTACCGAAAAACGAATGGGATGATTTTATTGAATAATTGCAAGTTTAATTTTATGAATTCACATCAGATTGAATTAAATTCACTTGAGGAAGAAATAGGGGTTCAGATTTAACAAAATTAATTCAATCCAATAATGAAGACTTTTTCAATTATATTGATTTTGGCAGCAACGATTTTCTTGGGAAGTCATGCTTACAGTCAGACTTTTGAAATCACTCCTTTCTCAGGTTACACATTTCAGACTGGCTTTGATATCACAGGGGGCGGAAGGGCAACTTTAAAAGGAAATGCCAATTTTGGTTTAATGGTAGGATATACCACAGGAAATGATGTTACTGAATTTGAATTCTCTTACACCCATTTTGGAACCAATGCAGTAGCTTCATCTGATTATTTGGTGGAGGATGTTACGAGCCGGGCCAATCTGAATTTCTATATGCTTGGGATAAACAGGCTGCTACAACTGAATCCGAAAACCACCTTTTTTGGTGGGGTTAAATTAGGATTAGGGGATATGACTTTCTCGGAAGGAAATAATGTGGACAGGTCTAGATTCACAGCGGGGATTCAATCAGGTTTAAAACACTATTTATCTGATAGGGCTGGTCTGAGGTTTCAGGCCAACTTGTTGCTTCCCATTGTTAATGAGGGCGGGAGTATGTGGTGGAATCCCAATACCGGGACAAATATCAGTGGATGGTCGCCTATAGTTCCTTTTAGTTTAAATGCTGGGTTAATTTATAGAATTTACAAATAGCCCTTTCCAGTATCTTCTGGAAAAAAGTGCCCAAAACTTCATACTGATTTTTACTACCCCGGGAAATTGCTTTTTTTGTAACGTTGAAGCTTACTGTTATTTCTAGCAGGAAACATTAAAAAAAGCATGATCAAAAGGAGGTCAAAAAATCCATGAATTCCTTATTGTCAAAATTATTTGTTCCATTGAGGTAATAAATTACTTTACCCTCAGGACTTACTACCACTGTTGTTGGGATTGATTTGGTATATAGGGAAGAATTCAAATCTTCGTCTGCATGAAAAACCGGGAATGTGTATCCCTTGTCCTTGATAAAAGATTTACTCTTGTTGAAATCTTCATCAATGGCAATCATCAGAAACTCGATACCAGGATTGTCTTTTACCTTACCAAATAGGCTGTGAATGTAGGGCATTTCTATGCGACAAGGTCCGCACCAAGACGCCCAAATGTTGATAAAAAGGGTTTTTCCTTTAAATTGGTCCAAGCTGACCCTATTGCCATTCATGTCCATAAATGTTCCCGAATAGTCAAATGCTATCTCCTTGTCTTTTTGAGGTTCATTTTTTGTACCTATCAGGTTCATTCCTATCAGTTCTAAACGGACACGTCTTTTGATGGATTTCCCTTTTTCTGTAAAATAAAAAAATGATATGGCTAATAATAGAAGTCCGGCAAGGGAGATCAAAATTTTATTTCGAAGCATAGTGTTGTTTTTTTGATAGATAGAAAAGGTAATTCATCGTAAATATATGAAAGTCAAATATAAATATCTTTAGTTTTCTGACAAGTGACCTTAGATACAGATTATGAAGGCATTGAAATGATTTTCGATTGGTCAGATTGAAGGTGTATTCAATAATTTATTTTTTTCTAAATTTAAAACTAAATTTTTTTATTATTTTTGTCAGGGAGTTGTACTATAAGTTCTCCTTTTAGAACAAAATCATAATCTTGTAAACCTGGAAAATCAAGTTTTTGGATGCTGTCTGACCTTAGATTTTGAACTGATGCACTTAGCCATTTTCAATTTTTTTATCCATGTCAAAAATCCCAATCTATATTTTATTAAATCTTACCAAAACAATAAAAATGAAAAACAGATTAATCTTAGCTGCAGCATTGGGAGTAATGACTGCTTTAGCTTCATGTGCTCCTCAAGAGGAGAAGAAAGTAGAAGTGACTGTCAAAGAAGTAACCGAACCCACATTGACAGTTTCTGAAATCAATGCCGCACAACAGGCATGGTGTGATGCCTTAGTGGAAATCGGCAGATTGCATGCAGCAGGAGAAGACTATAGGGCCTTTGCAGAGCGAGTATTGACCGATGCCTATGATTATGACAATGGTAGGGTATTTTTCAAACCTACATTGACACAAGCAGAACAAACTTTTAGAAAAACCAAAAAAGGTGCTTTGGCATACTTTGTAGGAGGGGATCCGGAATATCCTAATGATAATGGTTTTGCTCTGAAACCTTGGGTGGAAGTGAGGTATGACAATAATGAAAGAGGCGCAGAGGAAGTAATGGTGATTGGAAATATAGGGATCGCCATGGGATCAGTTTATCTGAAAGATAAGGATGGAAATGAGATTTTTGTGGACAAGACCTTTGTTTTCCGAAAGACTGAAGATGGCAAAGTTAAACTGATTTTACACAAATCAGCGCTTCCCTTCAATCCCTAATCATCAGGGAAAAAATAAGATCATAGTTAAAAACCTGCCTGGAAACATGCAGGTTTTTTTCTTGGCAAGAAGAAAAAGTATTCTCCCAAAGCATCAAAAACTTATACAAGGCATAGCTTAAATTTCTGGAATAGACATAGGAGTATTTTTTAAAGCTTACTACTTTGCGCCTTCAACTTAGTTTCCAATGGATATCAATCATTTTATCAAAATAGCCGAAGAACTCGGAATTAAAGTCAAACAGGTAACGGAAACAGTGGAATTGCTTGACGGCGGTGCGACTGTTCCTTTTATTTCCCGATATAGAAAAGAGGTAACAGGGAGCTTGGATGAAGTGCAGGTAGCTGCCATCCGTGACAGAACCCTGCAGTTGAGGGATTTGGAAAAGAGGAAAGAAGCTATCCTGAAATCTATTGCAGAACAGGGTAAATTAACTCCTGAATTAAAGGATAAAATCAATGCCGCTGAGACCATGTCCCTTTTGGAGGATTTGTATCTGCCCTACAAGCCCAAAAGAAGGACTAAAGCAACTGTTGCCAGAGAAAAGGGATTGGAACCCTTGGCAACAAAGATTTTTGAACAAGTGTCTTTCGATCTTGAAACAGAAGCAGCGCAATATATTGATGCAGAAAAAGAAGTCAATTCCGTGGAAGAAGCCCTGCAAGGTGCCAGGGATATCATTGCTGAATGGATCAATGAAAATGTGGAATTAAGGAAAAAGATGCGTGAGCTTTTTATCAACGAAGGCCAATTTATTTCCAAAGTTTTACCGGGTAAGGAAGCAGAAGCCATCAAATACAAAGATTATTTTGATTGGACCGAGCCGGTTAAGACTGCACCATCCCATAGGGTATTGGCTATGCGAAGAGGAGAGAAAGAACTGTTTTTGATGTTGGATACCAGTCCGGATGAAATTTCCGCTATTGCCCTGATGGAGAAAACAGTATTGGAAAATGCTGCCAACGCATCAGTGGAACAGGTTCGCTTGGCCATCAAAGATTGCTACAAAAGATTATTGAAACCATCCATGGAAACTGAAGTCAGGCTTTTCACCAAAAAGAAAGCAGATGAAGAGGCTATCAAAGTATTTGCTGATAACCTGAGGCAGTTATTGTTGGCAGCACCTTTGGGTGAAAAAGCGGTGTTGGCCATCGACCCGGGTTTCAGGACAGGTTGCAAAACCGTATGTCTTGGCCAGCAGGGTCAATTATTGAGCTACGATGCCATTTTTCCCAATGAGCCCCAAAAGCGTGTTGCTGAAGCCGCGGCTACCATCAGGAATTTAGTGGAAAAACATAAGGTGGAGGCCATAGCCATAGGAAACGGAACAGCAAGCAGAGAAACTGAGTCATTTGTTAAATCTTTGGGATTGCCCATAAATGTGATTGTGACTATGGTCAATGAAAGCGGTGCATCTATTTATTCAGCGTCTGATGTGGCTAGGGAAGAATTTCCCGATTATGACCTTACCGTCAGAGGCGCGGTTTCTATCGGAAGGAGACTGATGGATCCCTTAGCCGAACTGGTAAAAATTGACCCCAAGTCAATAGGTGTTGGGCAATACCAACATGATGTGGATCAGGGAGCATTGAAAAACTCCCTGGATGATACCGTCATGAGCTGTGTGAACGGAGTAGGTGTGGAAGTGAATACCGCTTCCAAACAACTTTTGACTTATGTATCTGGATTGGGACCGGTTTTGGCGCAGAATATCGTCAGCTACAGAAATGAAAATGGACCCTTCAAAAGTAGAAATGAAATCAAAAAGGTACCAAGGTTAGGGGACAAGGCTTTTGAACAGGCGGCAGGATTCCTGAGAATCCGCAACGCCAAAAATCCACTGGATTCCAGTGCAGTCCATCCGGAGCGCTATGAATTGTTGGAGAAAATGGCCAAGGATATCGGTGCCAAGGTGGATGATTTGATGAGTTCGGAGGAACTGAGGTCAAAAATCATTCTGAAAAATTATATCTCAGAAACTGTCGGGCTGCCTACTCTTCAGGACATCATGGATGAAATCTCCAAACCGGGAAGAGATCCACGGGAGACATTTGAGGTATTCAGCTTTCAGGATGGGGTCAACGAAATGTCGGATCTGAAAGTGGGGATGAAGCTTCCCGGGATTGTCACCAATATCACCAAATTCGGCGCCTTCGTGGATATCGGTGTGCATCAGGACGGATTGGTCCATTTGAGCCATTTGGCAGATAAGTTTGTAACTGACCCTTCCCAAGTTGTATCTGTTAACCAAAAAGTTCAGGTTACGGTCACTGAAGTCGATATCCCAAGAAAAAGGATCGCCTTGAGCATGAAATCCGATCCCTTTGCCGAGAGGGGAAAATTTACCCCAAAGGAAAAACAGAAAAAAGAAGAGCCTGAAGCAGCAGGGGATTTGGCGGCGAAGTTGGTGATGTTGAAGGGGAGGTTTGGGAAGTAGGGGAGTTGGAAGTTGGGGAGTTAGGGAGAAGGGAAAGACTCAAGATACAAGACATAAGACTCAAGACATAAGATAAATGCGCAAAATTAAGAACACCACGCACGCATAGGCATAGTGGATTGCGAATTGTGAAATTGGTCTCCAGTATTGGAGGCCTTTTTTTATATCCTTATCCCTTCAAATCCATAAAAGTAGCTACTTTTATGGAATACGATCCACAAAAGTAGCTACTTTTGTGGAGTGCACTCCATAAATGTTGAATCGTATAAAGCGGAGACCAAAGTCATTCATCGGGACAATTTTAGGGAATTTGTGATGATTTGAGAAAAGACTCAAGATACAAGACTCAAGACTCAAGACATAAGACTCAAGACATAAGAAATAAGAAGTTGACATTTAAATAAATATGAATTGAATTGATAACTTCAAACCTGAATTTTTGGAATCAATTCTCCACTAAACTCTAAGTTCAATCTTCCAATTTTGCAATCTCCCAATTTTACAATCATTATTCCCCGACAGTATATGTCACATTAATGTTAATTTTACAAACATCTATATGTTATTAAAAATAACTTTTTTATCTTAGCTTCAGTTAAACAGGAATAAACATGGAAGCAATGGAGAAAATATCGGTGACACAAAAGGAGCTGCCTTCAGGCAATTGTCAGGTGAAGTTTTTTATAGAAGATGAGCAAAAGCCGCAATATGGCTATCTGTTGGTCAATGAACCCAAACCAGTGGGCGAGATCATCGCAGAGATACAGGAGAGGTTGGAAAGAAGAAGAATGGCCACTTCCGGATTGAATCCGTTTTCTGTAAAGAATCCCGTTAGGGAGGACAACAATTTTTATCTTTATTCTGCCTAAAATCAAACACGAAATGATACTTGCAAAGAATCTCAAATTTCTAAGATCAGAATCAGGATTGACCCAAAGCGAATTGGCTGAAAAACTGGATCTGCAAAGGACCATGATTTCGGCCTACGAGGACGGAAGGTCAGAACCCAAACTTTCAACTTTGGCGATTTTGTCCGAACTGTTTGTTGTCAGTATCGATGAACTGCTGCACCATGATATCCAACTATATGGCCGTCGGCTCAACCAAAACAAAAACATCAAAATACTGACCATCGCAGCTGATGATCAGGATAGGGAAAACATCACTATGGTCGGGCAAAAGGCCTCCGCAGGATATCTCAATGGTTTTGCGGACCCCGAATATATGGAGTCCTTACCGCAGTTTCATATTCCTACCCTTTCAAGAAACTCCACTTACCGGGCTTTTGAACTGAGTGGAGACAGTATGTTGCCCTTGGTACCGGGTACCGTGATTATCGGTTCCTATGTCGAGCAGTTGCGCGATATCAAAAGCGGCAAGACCTATGTTTTAGTGACTTCTTCCGAAGGTGTCGTTTACAAAAGGGTGTTCAATTATCTGGATGAAAACGGAAAACTTTTCTTGGTCTCCGACAATGAACATTACAAACCCTATGAGGTCAAAGGAGCGGATGTTTTGGAAATATGGGAAGCCAAAGCATTTATCAGTACCGATTTCCCCAATCCCAAAGACAAAACAAAGCCGGTAAGTTTGGAGGATATTTCTCAAATGATTCTGGACCTAAAGTCAGAGATTGTCCGGTTAAAACAATGATCCCAGGCTTTTTTTGAGTTCTGCTTTCCATTCCAAAGGAGTAATCCATTTCAAAAGCGCCTTGGAAGCACTCAGGAGAATCATTAAAATTCCCATTGAAAATAATAGGGAAGGTGAGGTGAAGGCCTCGCCAAAGGAAAATATGCCCAACATGATGGCTGTGGAAAAAGACAGGGAAACGGCAAGGATGTTCACAGCAAGTTCCAGATCAAATGTTCTTTTTTTGTTGTCTTCCATTTTTTGTTCTATCCCCACAAAAGCTGACATATGGGCAAAAGGCCAGAAACTGATTGCACTTTGCGGAAATGCTACCAAAACCAGGATGGCAGGATAGGTTAGGGATGGCATCAATACTACTATTATTCCGCTCAAAAGAAAAGTTATCCCGGACCTTAGGAAAAGCAGCCCCGTAATTTTTTTGATTTGTTTCCAATTGAAAATCACTGCAATGCCAATATAAATCAGAACCAAAGGAGTCATCAGATTACTCAGGTTGCCGACAGCGGAAGACAGGAATGAGGGCAGATTTTCCAAATGTATGCCCAAACCCAGTAATATCAGTGCCAATATGATGACGATATTGATAGGTTCATTCACCAAACTCATCAAGAGAGATTTGATTTTTGCCCTTGTACCATTGTTATTGTTGGGATAGTTTCTCATAAACCAAGACATGGCCAACATATAAGCGAAGATCAGCACAAAGAATTTGTTGCCAATATCTGCCAAAGCTCCCCATGCCAATGCGTCATCCCCCAAATACTCGATAAGAAAAGGAAAACAGGAAAGTCCAGGCGCCAACGAAGGGAACAACAAAAGGTAACTTCTATAGGCAGGTGAGTCCTTTTCCAATCCAAATAAGGGGAGTAAGTATTTTAGCAGAAAAAAAACTATGAAGTTGAATCCCAAGGCAAGAAAAGGCAAAGCCAGCAAATCTGTCTTGATTTCTGCTTTTAGCAAAGCCACAAAAATAATGGCCGGTAATGCAACAGTAAGAATCAAAGTCTTTAATCCCTGCTGTTTGGCCGGGTCTTGGAATTTTTTCCTTAGTAGAAAACCTATCAAAATTAAAATAATCAGCGATAGCGTCTTTTGAACTGCGGGGTTCATAAATAGAGTTTTAAATTACTTGAATGGGTTCAAAAGGCTATTTTGGGTTTGTAATCAGGCTTCAGTCACTTTCAAGGCTTCGATGAAAATCTCCATTTCATCCATAGTACCCATACTTACCCTGCACCAGGGCTTGTCATCAATGGCATACATCCGGATACCCACGCCTTGGTCGGTCATGGATTTGGAAAAGGATTTAGCATCATTTCTGATGGGAAAAATCATAAAACTGGTGTGTGATGGGATTTCCTGATATCCCAAAGCATGTATGTTTTCAGAGGTAAATACTCTCGACTCCTTATTCAAGCTTCGGCATTTTGCTATGAATTCCTCATCCTGAAAACTTGCTATGGCGCCTTTCAAAGAAGTGATACACAAACCCATGGTACTTCTTACCAAGTCGGTAACGGATTTGATTCTCTCAGGAGTAGCAACCATATACCCTATCCTCAATCCGGCCATTCCATGGATTTTCGAAAAGGTTCTTGCCACAATCACATCATGCCCTTCAGCCACAAGACTGACCGCACTTTTTTCTTCCGGGTTATCCAAAAATTCCAAATAAGCTTCATCCACAAAAACAGGTGTTTTCTTGGATGCACTTTTACAGAAAGTTTTCACTTGTTCGAAATCCGTAATCGAACCCATGGGATTGTTGGGATTGCAGACATAGATCAACCTTGTTTCAGAATCAATTGTGGAAAACATCCCCTGAAGGTCATGGCTTTGGTCCTCTAATAGCGGCACTGCCTTCCAGGATGCACCGACTGCTTTGGCTGTATTGACGAGTGAAAGATAGGATGGGTCGGCAGATATCACATTTCCGCCTTTCCTGCATAGGGAAATGGCTGTTTTCTCCAAAAGGTCTGTAGACCCCGGGCCCAACATGATGTTTTCGGGAGTAACGCCTTCTTTTTCAGCAATGAGACTGATCAAATAAGCGGCATCTGCATGTCCGTACCTGTTTCCCATAGAGATGGAGTTGGATATGGCTTTGATGGCTTTTTCGGAGGGTCCAAAAGGATTTTCATTGGCGAGTAAGCGGGCTTTCATCGCAATCTCAGGATTGGCATTAAAAGGAAATTCTTCGAGAATACTTTTGGAATGCCAGAGATTGGTTTTGGGAACTGCTGCGGAAAGGGTAGCAGGTAGGGCAGAAATACCGCCCAGGCCCAATATACTGGTCTTTAACCAGGTTCTTCTGTTGAGTTGCTTCATGATTTATTAGGTTTGATTGAATAGTAGTTTAAAAATAAACTATAAAAATGAAAAAATGATTAAAAATATATTTAAGTGGTAAAAAAATATACCAACTTTTGATTTTTATATAATATTATCTTCTTTTTAGGTTAAAAAATAATGATACTAATCGTTTTTTAGCATTAGGATTTAATTTGAACTACAAAAGTGACAAAAGAATGCAAAAGATACTTAATATCAACTTTTGTTGATATAGTCTTTTGTTCTCTTTTGTTTCCCCCGCTGGGTGAATTTGCAATTACACCCTCCTATTCAAACCAATTTGTAATTGGAAAACACACTATTATACCAATAATCCAATTTAATTAAGCCTTTGAAACCCTTTTTTTTTTGTGAGCAGCAGGCAGAAAATCACCTTAAAGAATAAAAAGTAAAAGCATCAACAGCGCCAATAACAAAGCGCCAATTTGATAGATGATATTCCTTTTTGGAAATTGATAATCACAGATAGGGCAGAATTCTGCTTTTTGGTCTATATCCATGGCACAGGATGGACATTCTTTGGTTTTCATTTTTTTTGAACCTTCCAAGGCGAAAATTGATTTAGGAAATAAGTTAAAATTATTGAATTATGAAAATCGAAATTTGGTCGGACATCATGTGTCCGTTTTGTTATATCGGAAAAAGAAGGTTGGAGTCTGCATTGAAGGATTTTGAGTTTGCAGATCAGATACAGATTGAATGGAAAAGTTTTTTGCTCAATCCTGACATGGTCACAGATCCCAATAAAAGCACTTTGGAATATCTATCAGAAAACAAAGGTTGGAGTTTGGCCCAAACCGAGCAGATTACCCAACAGGTGGTCGATATGGCTAAGGAAGAGGGCTTGGAATACCATATGGATAAGACCGTGGTGGCCAATGCCAAAAATGCCCATAGATTGCTTCAATTGGCAAAAACTTTGAGAAAAGGGGATGCCATGAAAGAAAGGCTTTTGAAGGCTTATTTCACTGAAGGGAAGAATATTGATGATCGGGAAACCTTAATTCACCTTGCTTTGGAGGTTGGATTGGAAAAAGAAAGGGTTATTGCCTGTTTGGATTCCGGTGAATTTTCAGAAAAGGTGGATCAGGATATTTATGAATCCAGATTGATAGGGGTGAGAGGAGTGCCCTTCTTTGTTTTGGACCGAAAATTTGGCATATCTGGCGCCCAACCAAAAGAAATTTTTGATGAAACCATCAGAAAAGCTTGGGCGGATTATGTGAAAACAAATCCTGTACTACAGATTTTGGAGAATGAGGATGGAAGCAGCTGCGACCTGGAAAGCGGGGAATGTTAGCATTTAAAAAAACAGTCCTGTTAAATCAATGTCCTCCCCAAATCCAAGATTGACGCCGAAGGTGATGATCAGTTTTTGGGGGCCGAAGTTGGAATTGTCGTTGAAGTCATTTCCAAAAGAGGAAAAAAGTACCTTGTTTTTCCCGAATTGATATTGCGCTATGCCATTGATTTTGTAGGTGTTTTCGAAGATTGTATTTGAAATTCCTGACCGCCAAACCGATTCAGCACCTAAGGAGAATTTTCCCGACACATTGAATTGGAGCTTTGTACCGAAATCAAGCGTATGCAGGTTTGGAATCAGTTCTATACTGTTTTCCCTTTCATAGAAGATTTCCCGGAAGAAAAAATACCTGGTCATAAAGAACAGGGCAAGTCTGCTGTTGCCGCTATTTGATTTGGTAATATTTCCCCCAAAATTGGACCAAAGGCCAATACGGTAAATACCTGTTTTTTGCAGGTTGAAGTCTTCGGAATTGAAGGCCAAGCCACCTCCTATATCCCATTTGAAGCCATCCCGCTCATTCATGGCATTGAAGGCTTCATCGAGGTCGGGAGAGCTTTCAATCGTTTTGACTTTTTCCCCGATTTTGATTCTGAGGTCCAGCAGTTTTTTATCGGTTATTTCATATTGTGTTTCAAGACTGTCGTATAAAAATTCTGCCCTTTCCGCTGAAATCAACCCTTCTGTCTCCAGTGAATCGGTAACCTGAAGCTCTCGCAGGATTTGGAATGACATTCTCTCCAAATTGCTATATTCCGGATCAGTTTTCAGGGCCCTGTCTCTTGCTTCAAAATAATCCCCACCAATATCCCGCAAAATCTTGAAGTAGGCCTGTTTTTTAGAGGGGTCTACTTTGCCCCGGAGTAGGGTGGATTGAAGACCAAAAGAAAACCTGCTGAGACTTTGATTTTGCTGGACACCATTGAGCATTCCCAAGGATACCGACAAAGTCCTGTAAAAGGTCATCCGGTTTGTTTCTGAAAAATCTCTTTCAAAACTTAGCTTTTCGGCCTGTTTTCCCCACCAAAATGGAGTGAAGGCAAGTGCAAGGTTGTTGGGTAAAGAAGTGAAGTTATTGGATGCGTTTTGTATGGAAGTGAAAAATTCAGGAGTCAGGCCGGGTTCCACCACCTCGGTAGCCGATGAGTTCATCAATTGAAAGGAGGGGTTTGTGGGGGTTTTAAGCAGGTCAAGTTTGATGCCTTTCACTTCCCTCGAAATGGTATCTCCCTCATCTTGGGCATTTGTGGCAAACGAAATAAACAGCAGGAGGACTATGGTCAATATAATTCTCATGAAGCCTATCACATTATGGTGATATGATAATCAGAATAGAGGATGGTGCCCATTCCAATGGTTTTCATGGAAAAATTGGTTTCCACTTCTGAGGCATCCAAATCAAAAACCTTAATCGACAAAGACATGTCTATTTTTTCGATGGGATTGTCGTGAACGTCATGGATGGTGGTTCTGATTTCCAATTTATTGTATTTCAGCTTTCGTGCAGAACCAAGTTCATGATGGGTAACGTTGCCATCAAAGCTCATCAGCAACTCTTCCTGACCTTGTATATTTTTCATCACAATCTGAGTTGTGGAGGGTTGCCCATAACCGGAAAACAGGTCAATGTAAATCATTCCCCTTGTCTTGGTCATCAATAATGCACTGTCAGAAAACTTGGCCATGGTATTAAAATCTGTTTTTGGATAAATAAATTTAATTTTTTCAGTTGACAATTGCGAATCCCAAAAACAATTCCAAATCCATTTAAAACTATTTGAATATCAAATCTTGGCATCTGTAACAAAACACAGGTCCTAGAGGCCTTTTTTTGAACTTTTTGGCTTCTGAAAATACTTTTTCAAATCCTTGCAAAAACTCACTTACCGATTAAATTTGTTGGTCTGAGTAATTTTTTTACTCGATCAGGTAGGTTCTGAGATGGGACTGAGAGGGCTTTGGTTTGGGCAATTTTAGATGTGAGATTTGAGACGTGAGACGTGAGAAACGAGAACCGAGAGTACTTCCCATCATTCTGAGTAGTAAAAATTGGTATTTACAGAAATGGTAATGACATCGGGTTCTGCGTCATTCTGAACGAGCTTTCTGAAATACTTATAGCAATCTTAAAATATTATAGCGAAGTGAAGAATCCCCTATACTTAAGGGGACTCCCCGAATCCTGATAGCTATCGGGACGGGACAGGCTTTCTCTACGTTCAGAGTGACGCTCCGGAATTCTGTCATTGGTAGGCACTAATGCCTGCCCTTATGCTTTCGGGGGATCTCCAGAGGTCCTATTTATGTTTAATTTAATCATTTGCGGGTCATCATGAGACTTACCCTGTCCTGATATTACTTGACACTTTTTGATTGTTTTTAATATCGTCCATGCCTACGGCACTTTATAACCCACACCT
>CAZLJT010000076.1:0-13896 GCA_964559905.1 uncultured Aquiflexum sp. | reverse complement strand
GGAAATTGGCTTAGAAAAAGACCTGCTATTGTAACCATCGACGGACTGTTAATTACCCATGCAGGTATTTCTCCGGAATTTGTAAGTCGGAAATTGACGGTTGTCGATGTCAACAAAATTTTTTATGAAAACATTTTAAACACCTCAGGGTCAAAAAACATTAGGGGAAGAGATATTGAATTTTTGAAAGGGTCCAATGGTCCTCTTTGGTACAGGGGATATTTTGAGGAAAATAAAATAGGAATGCAAGATATAGATACCATCTTGGAATACTTTGGAGCCAAGAGAATCATCGTAGGCCATACTTCAGTCCGATCGATTACACTAATTTTGGGTGGGAAAATCATCGCCGTGGACTCAAAATATAAAAGAAGGACAGAACGGTGAAGTTCTTATTCTTCAGGACAAAACCTTCTATCGGGGTCTAAAGGATGGCAGCAAGTTTCGGTTTCCTAAACTGAATTGATTCAAACCATGTTTTTGAAAAAACATGGACTAATTGCATCTAAGCAAATATTCATAAAAAATTTTTATATTGAGGGGCTATGAATCCTATTAGAAAAATTCTCTTATCCTTGTTGATTTTTGTAGCAGTTTCGATTTATGTTCATGCTCAAAAGACCAATACAGAGATTACCGAACCACCTTATATTTATTGGCTGGACGGTAAATTACATGCCAAATGGGTAGAAAACGGCAAATTGAAACAACAGGAAAATTTAAACCTTGATTTTCCTGAGAAATACTTTGGTCTTGGTGTGGACACTGAAGTACTGACCAATAGTTTTTTAAAAAAATCCGGGACAAGCCAAAAGTATTCTAAGATTTCCAATATTACTGTCATTTCTGATATCCATGGCCAATATGATCTGATGGTGGAATTATTGAAAAATCATGGAGTCATTGATGAAAACCTAAACTGGAATTATGGCAAAGGTCATTTGGTCATCAATGGAGATATTCTGGACAGAGGAGATAAAGTCACGGAAATATTATGGCTTGCATTTAAATTGGAACAACAGGCTAATAAAGCAGGGGGGAAACTCCATTATCTTCTAGGCAACCATGAACTGATGGTTTTGATAGGCGATCATCGATATATGAACGAAAAATATGTCAAAGCAGTAAAAATCATGGATACTAGCATTGCGGACTTATACGGTTTCAATTCTGTTCTTGGTCATTGGATTAGGCAATGTCCTACTATCGTTACTATCAATGACCTGCTATTTGTACATGCTGGTCTATCACCTGAATTCTTTAATAGAGATTATAATGCCAAAAAAGTGAACAAAATATTTTTTAACCAGATTTTAAGTCCTTCACCCATCAATCCCAAGCAGGAAGAAGATTACGTGTTTTTGACGGGTGTTGACGGCCCTGTATGGTATCGGGGTTATTTTGAAGAGGGTGTTTTACCCGAACAATTTATAGATGAAACCTTGGCCCGTTTCAAATCCAACCATATCATCGTGGGACACACCTCCTTTGAAACTGTCACAACTCATTTTGGAGGAAAGGTGATCGGTGTTGATTCCAGTGTCAAAAATGGAGAAGATGGGGAGGTATTGATTATTGAAAATGGAATTAAATTCAGAGGAACTAAAGGCGGTAAAAAATTCAAATTATAACCAAAGACTAATTGAATCCCGTCAAATAATATTTTTTTCCTTTATTTCATTTTTTCTACTTTTGACACCTATTTTAAAACTAAGCTTTAAATGACAACATTCAAATCTACCCTTCTGGTCTTTTTATTACTATGGAGTGGCCTGGCACTTTCCCAACAAAAAAAGAAAGTCAGCCTTGAAGACGTTTTCAAATCCAGTACTTTCTCCCAAAAATCAGTAATCGGGATCAATTGGATGAAAGATGGTCAGTTTTACAGTTCATTACAAAGAGGATTGAGCGGCCCAAAAGTGGTCAAAATAAACGTTGCGACGGGAGAAGAAGCAGGAGTCTTGATTGATGGAGGCGCTTTAGGAATCAATTTTTCCAGTTATGCTTTCAATGCGGATGAGACCAAAGCTTTGGTTGCCTCTGATGTTGAAAGTATATATAGAAGGTCTAGCAGAGGCGTTTTTCATGTCATTGATCTCCAATCAGGTACAGCCCAAAAACTTATGAATGGAGAAAAAATCATGTATGCCACCCTTTCTCCAGATAACAAAAACGTTGCTTTTGTCAAGGATAACAACCTATATGTGGCCGAACTTGCCAATGGCCAAGTAACCCAAATCACCACTGATGGAAAATGGAACCATGTGCTGAATGGTGCCGCTGATTGGGTGTATGAAGAAGAGTTTTCCATGTCCAAAGCCTTTGATTGGTCACCTGATGGTAGCAAAATCGCCTTTATCCGATTTGATGAATCTGAAGTTCCCGAATTCAACATGCAGACTTGGGGTAAATTATACCCTGAAGATTATAGGTTCAAGTATCCAAAGGCTGGAGAAAAAAATTCCGAAGTGAGCATCCATGTCTATGATTTCAACAGTAAAAAAACGGTTGCCGTGAACTCAGGTTCCGAAAAGGATATTTACCTACCCAGAATTTATTGGACAAGTGACAACAATACTTTGGCTTTTTTGAAATTGAATAGACTCCAAAATCAATTGGACCTATTTTATGCCAATGCGCAGACCGGAGAAACAAATTTGATACTGACTGAGAAATCTGAAACTTATGTAGACCTGAATTACAATGATGACCTCAGATTCTTGGAAGACAACAAGGGATTTTTCCGGACTTCTGAACAGGATGGATTCAAGCACATTTACCACCATGACAATCAGGGGAAATTGATCAGACAGATCACCAAAGGAAATTGGGAAGTTAGCAGATTGGTAGGATTGGATGAAAAATCCAAAAAAATCTATTATATCTCCACGGAAGCGTCGCCCTTGGAAAGAAACCTCTATGTGATCAATATGGATGGAAAGGGTAAAAAGCTCCTTACACCGGAAAAAGGAACTTATACCATCAACATGAGTAAAGACTTTAAATACTATATCGCAAACTTCTCCAATACAAGCAGCCCTCTCAAAGTCACCCTCAATGAATCCTCAGGAAAATTGGTCAAAGTATTGGAAGACAATCAGGAATTAAAGACCAAAATCGAAAATTTCGCGTTCTCTCCTAAGGAGTTTTACAGTTTCAATACAGTAGACGGAACTTCCTTGAATGGCTATATGATCAAACCTGCCGACTTTGATGAAAGCAAAAAATATCCTGTACTCATGTATGTTTACGGAGGGCCGGGTTCCCAAAATGTAACCAATTCCTGGGGTGGAACGAGAGATTTTTGGTACCAACATTTAGCCTCTGAAGGGTATATTGTGGTCTGTGTGGATAATAGGGGAACCGGGGCAAGAGGGCGTGACTTCAAACATCTTACTTATGCCAATCTGGGCAAAATCGAAACAGAAGATCAAATTGCCGGGGCGAAATATTTGGGAACACTTCCCTTTGTTGACAGATCCAGAATCGGGATTTGGGGTTGGTCCTATGGCGGATATATGTCCTCATTGGCTTTGATGGTGGGCAATGATGTATTTAAAGCCGCTATAGCTGTGGCACCGGTGACTACCTGGAGATATTATGATACCATATATACAGAAAGGTATTTACAGACACCTCAATTGAATGCCGCAGGTTATGATAACTATAGTCCTATCACCCATGTAAATAAACTGAAAGGAAACCTCTTATTAATTCACGGAACAGGGGATGACAATGTCCATTTTCAAAACGCTGTAGATTTAGCTGATGCTTTGATAAAGGCTGACAAGCAGTTTGAAACCATGTACTACCCCAACCGAAACCACGGCATTTCAGGAGGGAATACTTCATGGCATTTGTATTCGATGATGACGGATTTTATCAAAAGGAAGCTTTGAGGAATGGATAAAGGATGAAGGGTAAAGTTAGGAAGTACTAAGTACAATGAACCAAGCACCAAGTACAGGGGGAGGGTAGAATTAAGATTTTAGATTTTAGATTTCGTATTTCAACCCTCGAGTCATATCTCTTGGTCCTTGTCTACCCGATATGCATCGGGATAGGCTTTGTCTCTTTTTTCTAAAATCTCGCTTCTCGCATCTCGCTTCTCCGACCACTGATAGACCTCAAACACCACCTATGTTTATTTCATTTTAAACCAGAACGAAAGCACTTAGCTTTCGGTTGAATAACTATCTATACCTATCCAAGGTTATAAGCAGGAACAAATGAAAAAAGGCATGTTGTTTTATAAAGCATACAAGCACTCCTCAAACAGGGAATGGGTGGTATTTATTCATGGCGCAGGTGGTTCATCTGTTGTTTGGCACAAACAGATCCGGGATTTCAGGAAAGATTTCAACTTACTGTTGATAGACCTGAGAGGGCATGGGAAATCAACAGATTCCATCAAAAACATTTGGAAGGAAGAATATACTTTCCCTGCTGTAACCAAAGACATTATTGAGGTATTGGACCATCTTGACATTCCTCCGGCACATTTTATGGGTGTTTCCTTAGGCACCATTCTTGCAAGACAATTGGCTGAAATGGAACCCCAAAGAGTCCGATCCTTAGTGATGGCAGGGGCGATTACAAGACTCAATATTACTTCGAGAGTTTTGGTGTATTTGGGAAATACCTTCAAAAGTGTGGTTCCATATATGTGGTTGTACAGTCTTTTTGCTTGGATTATCATGCCACGGCGTCACCATGCAGAATCCCGAAATCTATTTATCCGAGAAGCCAAGCGACTATGTCAGAAAGAGTTTATCCGTTGGTTTAAAATGACCAAAGATATCAATCCCATACTCAAGTATTTCAAAGAAAAAGACCTTGCCATCCCTACTTTATATATCATGGGAGAAGAAGATATCATGTTTTTGGAACCAGTAAAAAAAATTGTAAAAGAGCATAAACTTTCCCTTTTGAGAATTGTCAAAGCATGTGGCCATGTTGTTAATGTGGAGCAACCGGAAGTTTTCAATAAGCTTTCAATTCATTTTCTAAAAAACATTAACCCAACATTTCAAAATACTATCGCAATTGAGGAATGAAAACAACAACTAAAATTATTCTTAGTATTATCATCATTGTAGTAATAGCAGTGATTTTTATATACCCCAGAAGAGGTGAAATATTTGGTTCCAAAAATGAACAAAATAAAGCCAGTTCCTCGCCACAAGGAGCACAAAGTCCACAGATACTTCCCGTAGATGTAGTAGAAATACGTGCTCAAAAGCTGGAAAACATTCTGAATATAACAGGAACTATACTTCCTAATGAGATGGTATCACTTAGATCTGAGATTTCAGGATTAGTCGAGAAAATAGCTTTCAAAGAAGGTGAATTTGTGAAAAAAGGTACTCCATTGGTATATTTAAATGATGACGAACTCGAGGCGCAATATCAAAAACTGGAGTTTACAAAGAAATTATTTGAGAGTCAGGAAAACCGCCAAAAACAATTGTTGGCAAAAGAAGCAATCAGTCAGGAAGAATATGATATTGTGCTCAACCAATTCAATACCAATCTTTCGGATTTAAGGTTGATTGAAGCTCAGTTGAGCAAAACTGTTATTCGTGCTCCTTTTGACGGGGTTTTGGGCCTGAGGCAGATTTCTGAGGGGAGTGTCATAGGCACCAATGACGTGATCGTCAGTATCATCAATATTGATCCCATCAAAATCGAATTTTCCATCCCGGAAAGATATGCCAATGAGGTCGAATTAAATTCCAAAATATTTTTCTCTACGGATGCAGGAGGGGATGAAGCAGTAGGGGTTGTATATGCTTATGAACCAAATATTGATTCCAATACAAGAACTTTAAAATTAAGGGCTCAAAGCCCAAATAAAAACAAGCAGTTTCTTCCCGGCATGTTTGTTCGGATAAAATATATTTTGGGAATTGAAGAAAATGCACTTTTGGTTCCCGCACAAGCTATTATTCCAGAATTAAGCGGATATAAAGTATTCGTAGTCACCGATGACAGTAAGGTGGAGCAAAGACAAATTACAATAGGAACCCGAACTGATACTAGTGTCCAGGTAGTTGCAGGGTTGAAAGAAGGTGAGCTTGT
The DNA here is from genome assembly GCA_964559905.1 of uncultured Aquiflexum sp. Lineage (GTDB taxonomy): Bacteria > Bacteroidota > Bacteroidia > Cytophagales > Cyclobacteriaceae > Aquiflexum. The sequence goes on along the minus strand of CAZLJT010000076.1, from coordinate 7,815 downwards.
ATTGACTACAGGTGTATTGCAAGTAAGATCAGGAATGTCAGTCAAATACAATAAAATCAACTGATTATGTCAAGTTTATCAAGCATCAGCATTAGAAGACCGGTATTGGCAATTGTCATGTCTTTGACCATTTTACTTTTTGGAATCATAGGCATCAGTTTTTTGGGAATCCGGGAATTCCCCAGCGTGGATCCACCGATTATCAACGTCAGGACAAATTACGTAGGTGCCAATGCGGATGTTATCGAAGCACAGATTACCGAACCACTGGAGGAAGCAATTAACAGCATTTCTGGAATCAAGTCTCTGACGTCCACCAGTAACGATGGTGCAAGTAATATCACCGTAGAATTCGATGTAGGGGCGGATTTGGAAGCTGCTGCCAATGATGTAAGGGACAAAGTATCCGGTGCCCAGCGTAACCTTCCCCCTGACACAGAACCACCCGTAGTATCCAAAGCTGATGCAGATTCACAGCCAATAGTTTTTCTGAATGTTCAAAGTGATAGGAGGACACTTCTGGAACTTTCAGATATTGCCAACAACATTTTCAAAGAAAGGCTACAGACCATCCCTGGAGTAAGCAGGGTTCAGATTTGGGGAGAAAAGCAGTATGCCATAAGATTAAGAATGGACCCTTTGAGGATGGCTTCTTATGGCGTTACACCTTTGGATGTTCTAAACAAAGTACAAAGCGAAAATGTTGAACTTCCCTCCGGCAGGATTGAAGGTTCTGCCATTGAACTTTCCGTGCGGACCAAGAGCAGGCTAAGTTCCCCCCAGGAATTCAATAACCTCATTATCAAAGAGGATCAAAACAATATCGTGAAATTTCAGGATGTGGGAAAAGCAGAGTTGGCAGCCTTGAATGAAAGAACAGTTCTAAAAAGAGATGGTATACCAATGGTTGGGGTAGTTTTGGTACCACTTCCCGGCTCCAACAATATAGAAATTCTGGATGAATTCTACCGGAGATTGGAATTTATCAAAAAAGACCTCCCTGAAGATGTGCTATTGGATATTGGTTTTGATTCCACAAAATATATCAGGAATTCAATCAATGAAGTACAGCAAACCATTTTTGTAGCATTCATCCTGGTTGTGACCATCATATTTTTATTCCTAAGAGATTGGCGAACGACCTTTATTCCGGTGCTTACCATTCCCATTTCTTTGATTGGGGTCTTCTTTATCATGTACCTAATGGACTTTTCCATCAATGTCCTGACACTGCTGGGAATAGTGCTTTCAATAGGTCTTGTAGTGGATGATGCCATTGTGGTTTTGGAAAATATTTATACCAGAATCGAAAAAGGAGAAAATCCTGATATCGCAGCTGAAAAAGGTGCTGAAGAGATTTTCTTTGCCGTCATTGCGACCACAGTCGCTTTGGCAGCTGTTTTCCTACCGGTGATATTCCTGACGGGCACTACAGGACGGCTTTTCAGAGAATTTGGTATAGTAGTAGCAGGTGCAGTCATCATTTCTTCGTTTGTAGCGTTGACTATGACTCCCATGTTAAGTTCAAAGCTTCTTAAGAAAAGGGAAAAACAAAACTGGCTTTACACCAAAACTGAACCGATTTTTGTTTGGCTAAACCTTAAATTCAATAATGCCTTGAATTTATTTATGAAAGTTCGTTGGGTTTCTTTTCTACTCATCATAATTATGGCTTTTGGAATCTATCAACTCATTCAAGTAATTCCGACTGAACTTGCGCCTACAGAGGATCGTGGAGAAATGAGAGTCAATCTTGCAGGACCCGAAGGTGCGACTTTTGATTATATGGATAAAGTGATCGATGAAATGACAGTCGAGTTCATCGATCAGATTCCTGAAGAAGAAAGAGAGGGTATCATCACCGTAACTTCCCCAGGTTTTGGAACGGCAAGTACTAATTCAGGATTCCTAAGGGTCATATTAAAAGACGCATCTGAACGTGAAAGGTCCCAACAAGAAATTTATGAACAGGTAACCAAAATACTATCCAAGTTCACTGCTGTAAGGGCTTTTGCAACACAGCCGCAATCCATTGGAGACAGAAGAGGAGGTTTACCTGTTCAATATGTAATTCAGGCACCAACATTGGATAAACTGAAAGAAGTCATACCTGAATTTATGGAAAAAGTGGGACAAAGCCCGGTTTTTAGTTTTTCAGATATCAACCTAAAATTCACAAAACCAGAAATAGAAGTAGAAATAGATAGAGCAAAAGCCCAAAATATCGGTGTTTCGGTTCAGGAAATAGCCCGAACACTCCAACTGTCATATTCTGGACAAAGATTTGCCTATTTTATCATGAATGGGAAACAATATCAAGTTGTTGGGGAAATGCAGATTCAAGATAGAAATGAACCGATTAATTTGAGAATGCTTTATGTGAGAGCAAATAACGGTGAATTGGTACAATTGGATAATCTGGTTACCATCAAAGAAAAAAGCACTCCTCCTCAACTATACAGATTCAACCGATTCGTAAGCGCTACAGTCTCTGCGGGGTTGGTTCCTGGATATACTATAGGAAGTGGTTTGGAAGAAATGGACAGAATAGCAGCAGAAGTATTGGATGAATCATACACAACTGATGTAGCCGGTCTTTCAAAAGAATTCCGTGAAAGTTCCAACAGCCTGATCTTTGCGTTCATCTTCGCACTGGTCCTAATCTATCTGGTCCTTTCAGCTCAATTTGAAAGCTTTTTGGATCCCTTGACTATCATGTTTACAGTTCCTTTAGCAATATTTGGGGCCTTATTCTCCCTCTGGATTTTCGATTTCACTTTGAGTATATTCAGTCAAATAGGAATCATCATGCTCATAGGTCTTGTGACCAAAAACGGCATATTGATTGTTGAATTTGCAAATCAGAGAAAAGCCCAAGGTATGCATATAGATGAGGCCATCATTGGCGCCGCTGCAGCAAGGTTCCGGCCTATCCTGATGACCAGCTTATCAACTATTCTGGGAATTCTTCCAATAGCACTTGCCCTTGGTGCAGGGGCTGAAAGCAGGGTACCTATGGGAGTTGCAGTTATTGGAGGTCTTGCGTTTGCTACGATACTGACACTATTCATCATCCCCGCAGTTTACACTTACTTAACTTCAAAAACCGGAAGATTAGCACGAGTATAATGAGAAAACTACTTTTAACATTCGTCTTTACTGGACTTTGCTTTTCAATTGTATTTGCACAAGGTACAGAACCTCTTGACTTGGAAAAGGCAGTTCTTATGGGCCTCGAAAGGAATTACGGTATCAAGATTGCGTCCAATAATGTAGCTATCGCAGAGCGGGATATCAAAATCGGGGTGGGTACTTTTTTTATGCCAACCGTCACGGGAAATTTTCTTAATTCTTTTAATAAGGATGATGTTAAGCAGCAATTTGCAAATTCCCCTGAACCCAATGAGATTCCCGGAGCAAGAACTGAAAATGAAAACTATTCTCTAGTGGGGTTTTACGGGTTTAGACCTGAAGCTATTTTTACTGTTAAGCGATTGGGCAAGTTAGCCGAAGTCAGTGAATTGCAGGCAAAAGTCTTGGTGGAAAATACTGTAGCAGCAATTTCTTCAGCCTACTATAGATTGGTATTGGAACTTCAGCGACACAAAGTTCTGGAAACTACTCTAGAATTGTCACAATCAAGATTAGATATTGCCAAGGCACAATATGATTTGGGGGGTGCTGGAAAAAGGGACTATTTGACCGCTCAAGTCGATTACAATTCAGATTTATCCCTATTGGTAAACCAAGACCTGATTATTCAGAACGCACGCATCAATCTCAATGAACTTTTAGCGCTTACACCAGACCGGGAGTTTGCCGTAAACGACACGATTACTGTAGATAAGAATCTTCTTTTGGAAGATCTCCTAGAAAATGCCTATCTGAATAACAAAGAATACTTAGCAACCCAAAGAATGGAAAATGTAGCCTTTCTGGCTCTAAGAGAAACCCAAGCTGAAAGGCTTCCACAAATAAATTTTAATGCATCTTTTAACAGAAACACATTTACCTCTGAAGCGGGTTTCCTATTGTTAAACCAAAGGACAGGCTTTAATTATGGGCTAACAGCTTCACTCAATTTATTTAGTGGTTTTACACTCAATAGAAGAATCCAAAATGCCAAAGTAGAAAAGCTAAATGCCGAATATGCTTTGCAGGACCTTGAAATATTAATGGTATCTGATATTCAGCGAGCTTATAATACCTATAATACCAATATCAAATTACTGGATATTGAATATTCAAATTATAAAACTGCCATAGAGAATGCCGACATTGCCTTGGAAAGATTCAGGTTGGGAATTTCTGACTATCTCCAATTCAGAGATGCCCAAGTCAATCTTTTAACTGCTGAAAACAGGTTACTTACCGCATTGTTTAATATCAAAGAAATGGAAATTGAATTGATGAGGCTTTCTGGCAGAATATATTATCAAGATAGTTTTGAGGAATTTCGATTGGGATTTTAAAAAATAATCCTACCCTAAAAACCCGCTTAGTGTTACAGAATCGGCTTTATTGAATTTTTTTATACATAAAAATGCATTTCACCACTAAAAAAGTTTGGTATATAATTTGCTTTGTTCCATATTTGTATTGAACAAAGCCGCATAGGTGGCAGTTAATGGATGAAAAAAACTACTATCAGCCTACTACTTTTATTGATATTCTCGATTTTTGGATTTCAATGTTCATTTTTTGAAAGAACAGAAAATACAGAGGTGGATTACTGGGAAAATCCGGCAGAATTGGATTTAGATGAAATCAAAAAAAGAGGTTTTATCAGAGCAATTGTGGATAATTCATCCACAAGTTACTACATATACCGAGGCCGACGGATGGGTTATGAATTTGAGATGTTAAAAAATCTTGCCTCTACTTTAGGAGTGAGGTTACATCTAATAATCAAATCCGATATTGGCGAAGCATTTCATTTATTGAACAAAGGGAAAGCAGATATCATCGCCATGAATTTTGCCATCACCGAGGAAAGAAAGAAATATGCCAATTTCACCGTGCCATTGGGGAGTATGGGTACTGTCTTGGTTCAGCAAAAAAGGTCAGATGCTTTAACCCAACCAATTGAACTGGAAGATAAAACTATTTTCATTCAGAAAGACGCCATTTTCAAATCGCAACTTTGCTCCCTTCAAAGAAATCTGGGGATTTCTTTTAATGTAATTGAAGAAAAGGGCGACAGTGATTATTTCATCAACCGGGTAGTAAAAGATCAAATCCAATATACCGTAGTAGACAAAGTGGTTGCGTTGGTCAATTCAACCTACTATCCTGACCTGGACATTAATATGGAAATTAGCCCTAAGGAAGATGTTGCGTGGGCTTTAAGAAAGAATTCACCCTTACTGGAGGAAGCAATTAATAAATGGATTAACAGTAAAGACAAGACAGGTTACATCAGAACATTGTACGCTAAATATTTTCAAAACTCCAAGAACAGTTATTTTAGAACAAACAGCCCTTTTTCATCATTGGCAGGTAATAGTATTTCTCCCTTTGATGATATAATAAAAAAAGGTGCTGACAATTTAGGATGGGATTGGAGATTGCTGGCTTCGTTGATTTACAAAGAATCCAGATTTGACACCACAGCCACATCTTATGCAGGAGCTACTGGACTACTCCAATTGATGCCTGTTACGTTGGAAAGATTTGGAGTCGAAAATCCAAATGACCCAATGCAAAGTCTAATGGGCGGGGTAAACTACCTCAAATACCTGGATAAATTTTGGAGAGAAAGGGTTCCCGAAAATAATGAAAGAATCAAATTCATTTTAGCCTCCTATAACGTAGGGCATGGGCACGTCCTTGATGCTTGGAAGCTTACAAGAAAATACAGTAAAAACCCGCAGATTTGGAATGATGTATCCCACTTTTTGAAACTGAAAACAAATCCTGACTACTATTTGGATCCAGTCGTGAAAAGCGGTTATGCCAAAGGTCATTTAGCGGTCAATTATGTGGAAGACATCTTGATTCTTTATGACTCCTACAGGGTGTTGATTGAGCCTTAGAATAGCAGTTACTTCTTCTGATCAATTCCAAAAGGTTGGGTACCCGAAATGACGGACTAACATAGTCAACTTCCTATTTTCCCTCACTTACTCACATAAAAATTAACACCACCGGTATTTTATGCAGGTCAAGTTTGGTTTTACGCCAATCCTGAATGGTCTTGGTCTGAATGAATTCATCAGAACCCGTTAGGTTTTTTGCGATACACAATTTGGTATGGGGTGAAAGCGTAGACTTTAAATCTTCAAAAAGATGGTTGTTACTGAAAGGTGTTTCCATGAAAATTTGGGCTTTGTAGTGCCTTGCCGATTCTCCCTCCAATTGCTTGTGGCATTGATCCTGTCCTTTTAATCGTTAGGAAGGTATCCATGAAAAGCAAATGATTGCCCATTGAAGCCTGAACCCATTAATGCTAACGTCTAAAAAATCACTCGCTTTCCTTTTTCAAATTTTAAAAAAAAGATTAAAATACAATAAGGCTTTGGACGAATGTCTTTTGGGACTTTGAATGAAATTTTATGAAGCTGAGAAATATCGACCAATAAGATTTTCAACTTCAAAAGATTGAGAGAATTACTACGGTTTACCTCTTCGAAGGAATGCTAGATTATAAGCAACAAGACAATATATATCTGATAATTTGCTAGCGAAGATCTGTAGAAACTAAATTCCAAATGATTATTTCAAAATTTCCATTAGAAGTCCGGTTTTAATCAACTTGCTGGAAAAAATTTCTTTAGTGATAAAGCGTCCAATATTGGGTTCAAATAAATTTAAATCCTAATTTGTGTACCTTAACCTATACTCATTTTTAACAGGCTTTTTAATGTTGGAAAAGTTGTTAGCTTGGATCAAAGCTCCGATTGTTTATGTACTAAGAAAGCCGATAATCTGGTTTTCCAAAAAGGTATCTTCTTCTCCTGACAGGGAATTTGTTTTTAAAAGATTGACTGAAATCTATGAGGATATCACCCAAAATCCAAAACCTTCTGAGGGGGCTTTATACCATTTAGATATACGTGTCAATAAATTTATCATACTAAGTGATGTTCACAAAGGAAACAGAAAAGGGCGGGATGAATTTCGGAATGCGGAGAAAAACTATTTGGCAGCGCTTGATTATTACAACGAAAATGGGGCTTATTATGTGAATTTGGGTGATTCTGAAGAATTCTGGAAATTCAACATCTTTTCAATCATGCAGCATAACAAAGCAACTTTTGAGGCTGAAAAGAAATTTATTGATCGGGATGCTTTCTTTAAAATCTATGGTAACCATGACTTGTTTTGGAAAATAGATCCCTTTTCAAAAATGTATTTAAGGGAGATTTACGATAAAGTCATTAACGTTTATGGTGGAATTGTAATCCGTGTAAATTACGAGAATGGAGAATATATTGATGTATTCTGTACACATGGGCATCAAGGAGATAAACGCAGCGACGGAAGCAAGTTCTCCATTTGGTTTGTAGCCTATATCTGGGGTCCATTGCAGTCCTTTTTGGATATCAATATCAACACTCCTGCTGTGGTGAAAACGGGAAAAACACTGCACAACAGATTGATGTATGAATGGAGTCAGCAACAGAAAAACCTGGTTTTGGTGACCGGACATACCCATCAGCCTATTTTTCATTCTTACAGTCATATCAAGGTATTGAAAGAGCAATTGGAAGCAGCTAAAATTCAGGGAAACCAGGAATTGATCGATGAATTAGAGGATAGAATCGAAAGGCATCCCAGTCAATGTACATTGGGTGATGCTGAATTGCCAAAATA
>CAZLJT010000075.1:0-13899 GCA_964559905.1 uncultured Aquiflexum sp. | reverse complement strand
ATATTCAGTTTTCTGCTATAAATCCGTCTCATATCCTCCAACAAATGGTCATCCATAATGGATACTGCGGAAGAAATGCCATACTTGGCAATTTTGATGGGTGAGTCAACGGTAAACCCTAATCCCATGACAGGAATGTGGAATTGATGTGGTGTGTTTGGATTAGCAATCATTGTTAATAGCAATTGATTTTTGGTCTCCTCGTGGAAGAATACATATTAGCTGACAAAACTATCCTCTATTTGATCGCAAAAACAAAGCATTACTCATTAAAGACCATGACTTTTGTCAGGTTTAAAAAGGTTTGTCTTTGGGTGGTTTGAATAATGGGTAATTGGTAAATCTGTCCTTTTAACAGAGCACTTTAATCTGGAATTGACCAATTCATTTGTAATAACTTCTATAAAGCCCTAAATTGATTCTGAAAGAAGACAACCCTAAACTGGATTATGAAGTATTGGTGCCTTATTATGATGTTGTGTTCCATCTATTTCCAAACTGACCCATACCAAACCGAAAGGTTGAATATGGTCAAATACCAAATAGAAAACAGAGGAATTAAAAACCCTGCTGTTCTTGAGGCCATGCGTAAAGTTCCTAGGCATTTATTTGTCCCGGATAACCAAAAACCCAATGCCTATGAAGATAGGCCACTGTCCATTGGAGATGGTCAGACCATATCGCAACCGTATATTGTAGCACACATGACAGATATCATCAAGCCTAAAAAAGGAATGAAGGTATTGGAAATTGGGACAGGATCGGGATATCAGGCTGCGGTATTGGCGGAAATCGTAGATCAGGTATTTACTATAGAAATCGTAGAAAATTTAGGAAAAAGAGCCAAGGCAGATCTCGCGAAATTAGGCTACAAAAACGTGTTTGTAAAAATCGGGGACGGGTATCAAGGTTGGCCTTCTGAGGCTCCATTTGACGCCATTTTGGTAACCGCAGCTGCCGAACAAGTTCCCCAACCACTTTTTGATCAACTCAAAGATGGCGGTAGAATGGTGATTCCCGTTGGTTCACAGGGTGAGGTCCAGGAATTAATCCTCATAGAAAGGGTAAAAGGGAAAGTAAAGACTACAAATCTCGGTGCAGTGCGTTTTGTGCCTTTTATAAGAGAAAAAGATTAGATTGCCCTATATTTCATCTGAAGTCCCCTCAGAAAGTTTCTTAAAACCTGATCCTTGCAAAGTCTATATTGGCTTTGGGTAGGTTTTCTGAAAAAAGCACTGAGTTCATGCTTGCTGATCGTAAGGTCCATTTGCCCTAACATTTCCAAAATATCCTCATCCTTCAGTTCCAAAGCGATTTTCAGTTTACGAAGGATCATATTATTGGTCAAAGTCTTTTCAGCGACAGGATTTGAATCATCTTTTTTCCCCCTCCTGTCTATGATCAATCCATTGAGGAAATAAGCCAGGTCTTTGTCATAAATCCCTTTAAAATCAGGATCCTCATCTCTTTTCAGCCAATCACTTACCTCGGCCCTAGTCACTGATTTCCCCCCCAAACCAAATAATTTTATCATTTTATCATCACCAAAATCAAATGTATAGCGCAGGCTTCGGAGGATATCGTTGTTGGACATGGGTATATTTAACTGATTAATGTGAAAGTAAAGATGACCTAAAGAGGGAATTTTTCCAAATCAAGGAAAATTCTACTTTATCTACTTGGCTAAAGCAAATTGGTATTTTGCATTTATTTATGAATTAGCTTATTCCTATTGATACCGACTATTAAAAGTTGTCAAAACCTAGTCTGAACAGTTTCAAAATGTTGAAAACACGAAGTGACAAGGAAACACTTTTTAGGCTGATCTTGGCTCTTTTTTTTTGACTCTTGTTTCTAAAATTCACTGACTCTAGCTTCTAATCTATCGCATCTCAAAAAAATTTAACCTTTTTTCACAAATCAATGCAACCTATTTTTACTGAACTGTATCTACCTATTTGAAAGCCAACAGAAATGTTATTCAGAAAAACTTTTACCACAGAAACGGACATCATTAAAGGTTGCCTAAAGGGTGAGCGAAAAGCCCAGCAGCAATTGTATGAGTCCTACTCCAAAAAGTTTCTTGCAATCTGCATGAGGTATGTTAAAGATCGCGATCATGCTGAGGATGTAATGATAGAGGGCTTTATGAAGATCTTTGAAAAACTTCCCCAATACGAAGCCAAAGGCAGTTTTGAAGGCTGGATGAAAAGGATTATTGTAACCCAGTCTCTGCTTACGCTCCGTAATAACAAAAATCTCAATATGGAAATCAATACCGAGAACCATTTGGAAACAGCCGAATCTGCCTATGAACTCAATCACCTGGAAGCAGCGGATTTGATGGAACTCATCAAAGAACTTCCTTTGGGCTATAGGACGGTATTTAACCTCTATGCAATAGAGGGATACAGCCACTCGGAAATCGGGGATTTATTGGGTATCACGGAATCAACTTCCAAGTCCCAATTGAACAGAGCACGAAATGTCTTGAAACAAAAAATAGCCGATCAACAAATCAAAGAAAGGAGAATCAATGGCTAATACAGATAAAAACTTCGACCAATACTTCAAAGAGAGGTTGGCCAAGCATGAAGAAAAACCATCCCAACTTGCCTGGGAAAAACTTGAAAGACAGTTGCCCAAAAAAGAAAAAGGGATTTGGATTCCTTTGATGGGTATCGCAGCCACTTTATTGCTTTTTCTGGCAGTGGGATATGTGGTTTGGCAGTTCAGCCGGGAATCCGACACCAGCCTGCCACTGACGGCAGAGATAACAACCCAAAATGGTGAGACTCTTTCTGATATTCCAGAGGAAACGGAAGCAGAATCATTAAAATCTTTAGAAGAATCTACTGTGATCCCTGAAGAACAAATCAAAGAACAAACAAAACCAACTCAAACTCCCGGCAAAAAAGTAACTGTTCCAAAATCAATTCCAAAAGAAACGCCAAAGGAATTGTTGGCAGAAGTTTCACAACCTGAGGAAAGGATCAATGAAGTGGTCTTCGAAACCCCTGAAATCATTATTCCTGAGCTTGATGTCAATGAAGCTATTGCGCAAAACAACATTGAAGAAGAGGAAGAAGTGATGACCTACAAAATCACCATCAAGTCAAACGGAATCAAAGAGACACCTGAAAAGCAGGGATTTATTGCAGGAATTGAAAATAAAGTAGATAAAATCGGAGGATTGCTCAACAAAGTAGAACAAGGTTTTGCAGACCTGCAGGATGCGAAAGACAATCTATTTGTGAGCAACAACACCTCCAAAAGAGAAAGAAAGTAATACACCTAAATTGAAAACTTAAACCATCATGAAAAAATACTTGCTATTAATTTGCTTCCTTGGATTGGTGCAGCTTGCATTTGGAAGTACGGAAAGGGAGTTCTTGGCTCCAAAAGACACCATCATCGTGGAATTTGGTACCTCTGGCAAAATCGTGCTTGTCATAGACAACAAAGAGGATTTTGAACGGCTCAAAAAAATGAACATCAACCAGATTATCTCAGAACTTGATCTTCAAATAGATGAGAATACCGGGGAACTTGTGGTAGTGGAAGTTTCAGGACAAAAAGGAACCCGGGAAATCGTCAAAGTAACCGAAGACTGGAATAAAACCGAAGTATCTGTCGCAGGTATCAGGATATTGGTAGATGAAACTAGTCCCAATACCCGGGTCAAAGTGGAAACGGGGGTTAGGAAGAAGAGTGACCCACCTTTCAGGACTTATTTTGCAGTGGATCTGGGTCTCAACAACTACCTGGACAACAATGGTCAATTTCCCAAAACAACCCAACCCTATGCGGTCCGAGGCTGGGGAAGTTGGAATGTAGGACTTAACTTCTTTGCCAGTCAAAGGATCAGCAAAGGTTTTAGATTTGACTTGGGCATGGGTGTCCAATGGTATAATTTCAAATTTGAAAACAGGGATTTTCAGGCTGTCAGAGGAGAAGAATCCATCGAATTTATTCAGAGAAATGATGTTGCCGGGTTCAAAAGTAAAATTTCTGCTTCATACCTGACTACCATGGGGCTTTTCAAATTAGACTTGGGCAGATTGAATGATCAGGGAAGAAAAGGTCTAAGGTTTGCCTTGGGCCCTTACGCCGGCTACCGCTTGGGCGGCACAAGCAAGTATGTCTACCGGCCTTTGGAAGGTGGTGGACGTAGAAAAGAACACCTGAATACAGGCATATTCCTGAACAACTTCCGCTACGGAATCCGTGGTGAAGTAGGATTCGGCAGGGTCAATTTCTTCACTACCTATGACTTTAACCAACTATTCCAAGATGGCAAAGGACCTGAACTGAATCCAATTGCCTTCGGTATCATATTTTGAGTCCTTTTTTAAATACTAAACCAATGAAAGCGACCACACTGATTTTAATTCCATTGCTGTTTCTGACTTCTCTGGGCTTAGCCCAGGAAACAGATTCGGCCAAACACGATTCGGTAAAAACAACCAAGTTTACCCTTTTCAACACAGATGTCATTGTATATAAAAATAAAGAAGGAAACAATACATGGGAATTCATCTCAAAAGGAGATCAATATTATGAATACCAATCTGAGGCTAAGAAATCAAGTAACGGCTTGACTTTTGACATCGGTATCAATACATGGATTGGGGATGATTCCGCTCCGGCAGTTAAACCTTGGGGCAGTTGGAATCCTGCGATCAACTACCATTATACCTACAAGCCAAGTAAAAATTTCAATCTGAAATCAACCTTAGGTGTCAGCTGGTATAATTTTAAATTTGAAAACCGGAATCTCCAGGCTTTAAGAGGAAATGAGGGCCTGATTTTTGTGGAACATCCTTCAAGAACCGGCACCAAATCCAAAATTTCCGCCTCTTATGCCAATCTGACTGTATTGCCCACAATACAGACCACCAATGGAAATTTCAGCTTTGGTGCAGGACCATATATGGGTTATAGATTGGGGGGAAGGGGTAAATTTGTATACCGAGACCCACAAAACAACAGAGTCAGGGAATTCCAAATGGGCAATATGTTTGCAACAGATTTCAGGTACGGACTTCGTGCTGAGATAGGTGTAGCAGATGTTACCTTTTATGTTAATTATGATTTCAACGAAACTTTCCAAGAAAATAAAGGACCAAAGCTGAATGCATTGAGCTTTGGTTTCATCCTATAAAACCAACTTACTATGAAAACAAATTTAAAATTATCGACCTTACTGCTACTTATATTTTCTGCTGCAGCTATTTCACCGGTTTTTGCACAGGTCAAAACCATTGTAGACGTCACAAAATCCTATACGGGCATCAATAAAATCGAAGTCTCAGGGGGACAACTAGAAGTGGAATACATCGGAGGTTCCAGTTCGGACGTTTCAGTTAGTGCCTTTCTCGAATCGACCAATCCCGATCAGGATATAGTATTTATTACCTTGGGTGATGTATTGAAAATTTCCCATAAGGTCAACAATAACAACAACTGGAACAATAAGACCAAGGGCTATATCAAAATATCAGGCCCTGAAAGTATGAGCTTGGATTTAAAAGGCGGTTCTGGAAAAATAGCAGTTGAAAATGTAGCCGCATCCCAAACTTTATTATCGGTTGGATCCGGCAGTTTGTTTGCCAGCAACATTGATGGAGATATTCATGCCAGTGCAGGTTCAGGCTCCATTGAACTTTCCAACATCAATGGAAATATAAAAGGAAAAATAGGCTCAGGTTCTGCCAAAATACAAGAAGTGAAAGGCAGTCTGGAATATTCTTCTAGTAGTGGGGGAATATCAGCAACTTCCATTGAAGGCACTGTGCATGTAAGTCTGACCTCAGGCAATGCAAAACTGGAGGATATTGCCGAACTTGGAGATCTGAAAATCACTTCCGGAAATTTCAACGCAACTAATGCAGGCCTGGGAGGGTCTACTAGGATCAACGGAACATCAGGCAACTTTAGGATTCAGACATTTTCAAACCTGCAGGATTTCAATTATGATCTAAGTGCGACTTCTGGAAATATTACCGTTGGAAATTCAAGAAGTGGAAGAAATTTGTCTATAGACAATGGTGCTGATATGAGCGTAAAGGGAAGCATCACTTCCGGAAATATCTCCATTGTAAATTAATTTTATAAAGTGGGCTATGGCATAGACCATAGCCCACTTTATAAAATTAAAAGTTTAATGTTTTATCTGCTAAAATCAGAATTTCCTTTGGTCAACAGATTCCATTTTTCCATGATTCCTGAAAAATTCCAGAATCCATATATTGATAAATTTCAGCTGTTTTTTTTAGTGCTTATTTTTATTTGGAAAAAAATCCTGCCTGATTTCCTTTTTTACTTCCATTCCCCATTATTCAGGGATTTTTTAGCCTTAAAATACCTACCTTAAGGACTTCTAATTGAAATGAATAAAACGAATGCAATTATGGAAAATATCAAAAAAGAAGATCTTGACCAGGAAATATTTGACATGTACGATTATTACGTTCACGGCAAAATGGATCGTAGGGAATTTGTGAATAAACTATCCAAATATGCAGTGGGCGGACTGACAGTTTCAGCAATTCTGACATTTTTATTACCGAATTATGCTGATGCAAAGCGTTTTACCCTAAATGATCCCCGGTTGATTTCTGAATATGTGGAATATGATTCGCCCAAAGGTGCAGGCAAAATGAAAGGATTACTGACCCGACCAGCTGACAAAAAAGGTAAACTTCCTGGTATTGTCGTAGTTCATGAAAACAGGGGACTGAATCCATATATTGAAGACACAGCACATCAGGCTGCCTTGGACGGTTTTATTGCTTTTGCACCGGATGCCCTGACTCCCTTTGGAGGATATCCGGGAACCGATGACGAAGGCCGGACCATGCAGGCAAAAAGAGATCGGGAAGAAATGTTGCTGGATTTTATTGCAGGATATGAATTCTTAAAGGAAAACAAGAACTGTAATGGAAAAGTCGGCGTAGTCGGTTTTTGCTTCGGAGGTTGGATTTCCAATATGATGGCAGTGCGGGTTCCCGACCTGAAAGCAGCAGTGCCATTCTATGGCGGTCAGCCCTCAGCAGCGGATGTACCGGCTATCAAAGCCCCGCTTCTGATCCATTATGCGGAATTGGATAAAAGGGTAAATGAAGGTTGGCCTGCCTATGAAGAAGCACTCAAAGCCAATAAGAAGAAATACGAAATGCATATGTATCCAGAAGTGAATCACGGTTTTCACAACCACTCTACTCCAAGATATGACAAAGCTGCCGCCGATTTGGCTTGGGGAAGAACGATAGATTTTTTCAAGAAAAACCTGAAGTGAAATAAGGATCAGCTTTTATTAACATCTGAAAAATCAGCCGAAATGCTGACTTTTTATTTTCCTGAATTATTGGATTCAGTCTTTGGAACCTAATCGGGCCAAAACTTTCTCCAGCTTTTTCTTATTTCCCTTGTAACTTACCAAGTCAAACAATTCTACTTTTCTGAAATCAATCGGATGGCTTTCACTTTGAAGGGCAATAAATCCCGACTTCAAAGGAGTACCATCAATTTTGACCGCTGGATCTGAGGGATTTACATTCCCGCCCCCAATTGTGGGTTTGCTGTATTTCATCACCGTATCACCTTCCAAAATATGATAGACAATAGAATCTCCCAACACCAAAAATTGTGCTGTAACCCATTGTTCACCATGATAGGTTTTGGAGGAGGAATTGACACAATGCGGTATAAAAAACTTCCCATCCAATACCACATGCGTGCCTGGTGTGCACAGATTGCTTGTTGTTCTTTCATTGGTACCATTTCCGCCCAGGAATTGTCCTTCTATGGAAATGGGGAAATCCTGATCTTTCAAAATGGTTTTTGGATCCTGACAATGTAACATGGCACCAGAGTTTCTCAAAGCCCAACCTTCCCCTTCCGGCGCTTGTTCTCCAACAAAACGGTACTCTACATTGAGGAGGTAATAGGAAAAAGGTTGCTTAAAATAGATGTGACCATATTGCTGGTCAAAGGCCTCATAGCCATCATATCTGACTTTCATCATGCCATCTTCCACCCTGAATGTATTTGCAAAGTTTTCGTTGAGTTCATGCTTCGCTATTTTGATGATCCAATCATCCAAATCTTGACCGTTGAAAAGCTGAACCCATTGGCCGGATTCTACCTGATCAATTGAATTCTTGGCTTCGCATGAAAAAATCAAAATGAGCAACATTCCAACAGAGATGCTTTTTATTGTATTAAAGGTAGATGACATCATATTACTTCTTGAGATTTGAAGAAATGAAAATACACAAAATTGGACAGATTGAAATAAAAGCCTTATCAATTAAAAAAAAGACATTACCACCTGACTTTGACCAACAAAGGTTTATGATCCGAAAAAGCTACATCCAACACCTCCACAGAAATTATCTCCCAATCCGTCTCATTACCAAGCCAAAAATAATCAATCCTGATCTTTGCTTCCAGAGACGAATAGGTGTTTTTGGGACTTCCCAGGGTCAAAGCCGCATCCTTAAAATTTTCGGAAAGCACTTTATGACCATTTTCTTCTGAAGTAAAATTAAAATCTCCTGTTAAAACGATAGGTGCCGGATATCTGGAAAGAATATTTTTGATCTCTTTCACCTGTTCAGTCCGGTTCTCCTCAAACTCATGACAAAGATGCGTACCTGTAAAAATCAATTCCTTTCCATTTCCAAAACCCACTTTGGCCACGGCCAAAATCCTACCTTCGCCACCTTTGGGAGTTGGCAAGGTAAAAGATTCAAATTGTGCCTGATGGCGAGTCAAAATTCCTTCCCCATAACCACCATCAGAAAAATCAATGGCCTTTGCAAAGTATCCCTTCATTCCGGTCAGCTTCTCCAATTCATAAACCAGATCTTTTTTCCCCTCAGGATTAAAACCTTTGGTTCGATTGGTCATGCTATCCACCTCCTGTAAGGCAACCAAATCGGGTTTGATTTGATTGATCAATGCTGCTATTTCGCTGATATTACTCTTGCCCCGATTATAAGGATCTTCCCCATGATAAATATTGTAAGTCAACAGGGTCAAAGTTTGATTTTGCGCTCTGATTTCCATGGTCAATAAGTTTGAAATAAGCAGTAAACAAGTAACCAATAAGAAATTTCTCTTCATGCTTCCGGGGATTTTAATGCTGAATCAAAAAAACAAAACTTTGGTGACACAAAAAAAACCTTGGCAGAAAAAACTGCCAAGGTCAATAGGATTGAGATATTTAGCGTTTACCAAGTAGTCTCCCTAAGTTTTGGAAATGCTCTGATGATGTCACTCAAACTGATCTGACCTACCAATCTGCCATCTTTCATCACTGGGAATCGTCTGATTTTATTGTCAAGAAATTTTTGGGCAGCATCAAAAAGTGATAAATCCGGAGAAAGTGTCATTACATTTTTCGTCATATGCTCTTCCACTGTACCGGGAAATTTCGGTGTATTGGAATATTTACCTTTGATGATTTCTTTCAGACAATCTACTTCAGAGATAATTCCGACAAGATTCCCGTCACTGTCCACCACAGGTGCGCCTGAAATTTTTCTCTTGGTCAACAGGTCCAGGACATGGTCAATGGTATCTTCGGGACGAAAAGTGACAAGGTTAGTGGTCATGTGATCATTTACTAAAATCGGCGCGGCAGTTTTTTTGGAATCAACCACTCTAACGCCTTGAAAGCTTTTTACCATATCAAAATACATTTTTTGTGAGACGAATAATTTAACCCAAAAAAATCAGACATCAAAATCTGATTTTCAAAAAAAAATTAAAATGCCATATAAAAGTTTATATCTATGGAATTTATCCACTTTTCAAGTCAAAATAATATTTATATAAAAAGATTATTCTATGGACATTTTGTTTTCCAACACCACAAATGGCACCCAATGGTCAGGTGCTTTTGAATATAATGTATTGAAATCAAAGCCTCCCAAAATTAGATCCGTTTTCCCGTCTCCATTGATATCTCCTTTTTCCATGGTGAGATAGGACCAATCTCCCAATTCAGGAAATGAGAAGGTTTTAAATGTCATTTTATCCATTTGCCTGAAAAAAAGAAAATTTTGGAGTGGTTGGTTTTTAGTGTCCGGGAAATAAGAAATTACTGCTATATCAGGTTTCCCGTTCTGATCAAAATCCTCCACCAAAAGGGCCGTAGTCCCATACATGGGATAGAAATATGCTTCCTTAAAATTATAATCCCTGTCATTCAAAAACACCCTCAAGCCGTGATATGGTTTTAAAATTGGGGACAAATCTGCATTGTCTCCATTTACCAGTACGATATCCCTATATCCATCCCCGTCCATATCTACAAAATCAAAATCAGAACTCCCAAATACAGGGTGGAAGCTCAGCCAATTTTCTTCCTTAAATTTTCCATTCCCCTGATTGATATAAGCATAAATACCCTCTTTGGCCTGAGTCATCAATACAATCAAATCCGGTAAGCCATCATTATTGATGTCAGAAACAATTGATTTTCGCGCTCCCGGTCTATTATTGATCAAATTTGCCTGGAAACCTATTGGGGAATTTTCCAACCAGGAAAAATTACCTACATGATGCCCAAAATTGGATAAGATGACATCTTCTTCGTTATCTTGATTGAGGTCAGCAAAAGAAAAGTGCACCGGTCTAGTCAAACTATCCATTTTGACATCAAATGCGTCTTGGGAAAAGGAATCAAATGCCATATATTTTCCCAAGGAATAATTCGAAGGATCCATCACTCCCATGGTCAACAAATCAAAACCTCCACCCTTTCTAAATCGGATGTCTGCAGGTGGGGATGAAATTTTAATGGAATCTAAAAGCTTTAGATCCGAACCCGAAAACCTGAACAACCTGTTAGCCCTATCGCCAAGGTAAAGCAATCCCTCCTCTTTATGCCATTTCAAAAGTGTTGTCAGGTTTGCTCTTTTATTTGGGCTTTCGGGAACTGATATCTTGAACAATCCACTATTACTATCCAGATCAGAGTCCATTGGTATCGTCGGGAGATTTTGGGGGGCCTGATCCAGATAATAAGCTTCTATTAAATCCCAATCTTTTTGTTTGATGTAAGACTCTGTGGCATAAATCCCCGGAGGTGCATCCGCATCTTCTCCAAAAGCAACCCCAAAATCATCCTCAGTAATCAATCCCATTCTCCTTCTCATATCCGGAAGTACTGATATTTTCCAGGTATTTTTATCCAGTAGCGATGGTGTTGGGTTTAGGTGGCAGGCACCACAATATGTTTCAGAGAGTTCTTTTCCCGATAGTTCAAGGGATTGAGTTCTCAAACCTTCCAAAATTTCAAAGTCTCCTTCTCTGTTATTTGATTTTTCAGAACAGGAGAAAATAAAAAGAATAATAAAGACATTAACCCCAACAACAAAATTATACTTTGATTCCTTTGATCCGAAAAATCTCATAACATTGGTTTATTTACGCTGATTGGATTCGATTTCAGCTAAAAATTCATTGACTAAATTCCTGTCGATGGTAAGAACCTGTTTGAAAGCATTTGGATCATTGGAGAGGGAAACTGAGGGGTGAGAATAATTACTTTCTGTAGGTCTAAATGCCTTACAGCTGGCATGGACTTCTTTAAGTTTTCCGGAATTATTCAGTTCGGAAATATGAGATGGTTTTAGGCCTCCGCCAGGCATTATAATGATTTGATTTGATACCTGATCCAACCATTTGATGATATTGGACATTCCTTTAGTAACATCGTTTTCACCACCGGAAGTCAGTATTCTTTGAAAGCCACAGGAAATAATGTCTTCAAGAGCTTTAGTTTTGTCTATGCTGATATCAAAAGCCCTGTGGAAAGTACATGGGGAATCTCCCACTGCATACATCAGATATTTGCAGGCCTCTTTGTCCACATGCCCATTCTTGTCCAATACCCCAAACACAAATCCATCTGCACCATGAGATTTCAGTATAGCAATATCTTTCCTCATCACATACAATTCCTCAGGGGAATACACAAAATCCCCGCCTCTCGGTCTGATCATCACGAAAACGGGAATCTGGATTTTTTCCTTCAAAAAAGACAAGGCACCGGCACTGGGAGTCTCACCGCCTTCACCAAAATCCGAACAGAGTTCCAATCTATCGATCCCGAATTCCGCTGCTTTCAATCCCGCTTCGACCGTAAAGACGGGAGCTTCCAATAAAATAGACATATTTAAAATTTACTTTTTGAGTCGATCAGATCTTTTCCATTGCTATGGTGTCTGGCATAGTTAAAACCAGGATGCACTGCAAAAGCACCATATTCTCCATCTTTATTTATAGCAATAAAACCTGCTTGAATATCCTCGATACCTTTATTCTTGGCTATAAGTCTTTTGACAGCTTCCTCACAGGCTTCTTGGGGAGTTCTTCCCTGACGCATCAATTCAACAATCAGGAAACTCCCACAAATCCTGATGATGGATTCCCCAAGCCCTGTAGCGGTAGCAGCGCCAACTTCATCATCCACATATAGTCCTGCACCGATAATCGGACTATCTCCTACTCTACCATGCATCTTATAGGCTAGACCTGAAGTGGTACAAGATCCGGCCAACTTGCCATCAGCACCCAAAGCAATCATACCAATTGTATCATGGTTTTCTATATTGATGATGGGTTTATATAAAGAGGTTTTTTTCCATTCCTGATACAGTTCATCTGCCTTGGGACTCAATTCCTTAGATTCTAAGGTAAAACCCTGTGCAATAGCAAATTGCCTTGCACCTTCCCCCGCCAACATGACATGTGGCGTTTCGTCCATCACTTTTCTAGCCAATGAAATGGGATGCTTTATTTGCCTGACAAAGGCCACTGATCCACATGACCCATCGCCTTTCATAATGGAAGCATCCAAGGTGGGTATTCCTTCTCGATCCGGCAAACCCTGAAGTCCCACAGAAAGATTATCCATATCCAATTCAGTCACTTTCACTCCTTCTTCCACCGCATCAATCAAGCTGCCTGTTTCCATCAGGACTTCCCATGCCCTGTCATTTGCAGGCATGCCATGGTTCCAGGTTGAAAGAATCAAAGGCTTGAATTTCTCATTGCTGTTTTCTTGAACAGGATTGGCACAGGATTCCAATATTCCACTTGGCAAAAGTAAAGTTGAGGAAAGAAGTGTTTTCTTTATAAATGATCTCCGATCAGACATGTTGATTTTTTAGAACTTAAACATAAAATTTATTCAGGAATAAAGATTCAAAAAAAATCGGATAAATATATTTGGCATCGTTGATTTTTTTGAGGAAGTTAGGGATGTGATGGATGAGGATGAATTTGTCAGATGTCCGATGACCGATGTCTGGTGTAATATCTAAACCATCGAAATTGGCCGTCATTCTGAACGAGCATAGTAAATGTCTGACATTAATATGAACCAACCAGCGAGGTGAAGAATCTCTTGAGGAACAGGGAAAGGATGAATATAGCAAGAAACAGTTCAAAGTCCGAAATATATCCTTCATAATGAAAGAGCCTAGTAAAACTTTGAAACAAAAACACGTCCTTTTGCAAAATGAAAGCCTGCCCCACAGAATTTCGGAGAATCTCTAGCCAGAAGAATTGACCCCATTTTGATAGATTCTTATGTCTTGACTCCCCGATACTCGGGACAGGCTTTGGCTCTTGTTTCTTGGCTCTCGCTTCTCGCATCTCGCTTCTAATCTCTCGCTTCTAAAAAAACAACCATGCGACCATATATACTTGCAGAAAATAACTGGAAAAATCTAAGGGATTTTCGATTTGAACTTGCTGTTTTACCTTGGGGTGCCACTGAGGCACATAATTACCATATGCCTTATGGTACTGATATATTTGAAGCAGATGCTGTAGCGGCAGGAGCGGGTAAATATGCTTGGGAAAAAGGTGCGAAAG
>CAZLJT010000074.1:0-14187 GCA_964559905.1 uncultured Aquiflexum sp. | reverse complement strand
GACTGGTTGACAGATTCCCAACATTAAGTCTTATGATTTTGGGTGGACACCCATAAAAAGAGCTTAAAAAATAAAAATCTGCATCTTTTGTCAATATATCATAACTATGATTTTTTGCCCAATTCCAAATATCCTGATCAGGAGTATTAATTAAGTTAATATCTGACACATGCCTGATATCATCACGAGAATTAGTAAAAAATCTCTTTATTCTCCAACTGAGGTTTTCGTCTATTAAAATTTTCATCTAAAACAGGAACGATAAAAAACTAAACAGATATCTTGACCTTCTTTTCTGCATCTGCTGCATAAGCTAAACTTGCTTTGATATCATCATTAGTCAATTCAGGAAAATCTTGCAGAATTTCTTCATTTGTCATTCCGGAAGCCAGATAGCCTAAAATATCATAGACGGTTATTCTCATACCTCTTATACAGGGTTTACCTCCTCTTTTCCCTGGCTCGATTGTAATTATCCCTCTGTAGTCCATTTTTTATCAAGATTTTATATAAAAATACATATTAATTCTAATATGATAATCGGCTTAGTACTTTACCTTCGAAAAATAATCCTGAAATCAATAGTATACCAAAAACCCACAAAAACTTTACGGGATACGCTTAGCGCCAACACCAGACTACGAAAAGATGGGAAATAAATAACCACCACAGTTTACTGTGGTGGTTATTTATTATTTCAAACCATAATATTTAAATGTAACCATCTTCGGTCTTCGGTCTTCCCTGTCTACCGGCAGGCAGGCGACTTCCGTCCTTTTTTCACAATTTAAAAAGCAATCACCCTATTTTATCTCCACCTTCTCAATTTCCTTGAAAATATCAATTTTAGTATTTCTGGCTTTTTCTTCAAATACTTTCCAGTCATTTTCAAAGAACTCATTCCATACTTTCAAAGCTTCCTCAGCGCTTTCTTTGGCCTGCTGCATCAATCTGTCTTCAGTTGGGCCAGGAGCGCTATAGGATGAGTTGGCATAGCTTCGAGGAGCGAACAGTTTCGACATGGTAGTTGGATATAAATTTCTGACAATTCCCTGTCCTTCTCTGGTAGGTCCATAGAAAGCCTCTCTGGTGCTGTCTATTTTCTTTTTGGTCTCATTGGCCAGTTTTACCAGTTCTTTGACTTCTTCATCCTCAACATCCTTAGCGAAGGTCAGGATTTTATCCACGGTTTTTTTCGCGTCATCCAGTTGTCTGGTAGCTTTCATTACCTCAGCTGACAACACTTCTGTCTGCTTAATGAATTCTTCACGGGCTTTTAGACTTGCCAAATCCGTCTGTATCCTTGGATCAGAATGGACTACAATAGAACCCTCGGAACTGGCATCACCATATTGATAGACCACTTTATAAGTTCCGGGAAGTGCATCGCCACCGCTTGGTTCAAAGAATCCGCGGGCTCTTTGGCCACCGCCTCCTCTTCCAATCGGAGTATCCACAGAAGATTTCCGATCAAGATTCCAGATGACCTGATTGACTCCTTGGGTTGGAAGTTTTTTGATGGTTCTGATTTGTTGGCCCCCCTCATCAAATATGGAAACAGTCACAGAATCCAGTTTTTCTTTTCCGGGATCATTGATGACAAAACTTAGCCTTCCACCCAATGGCCTGTTTTCAGCAGCATATTTTCCGTCTGCAGGAAATCTTTCACCATGTGGCTGGTGAATTTCTGCCTGATAGGCATCAGAAGAAGGAACGGCTGTGATTTTGCCTTCAGGTGCCTTACCTTGGTTTTGGGCATATATTCTCAAAGGTCTGATATCATCCAACACATAAAGAGAACGTCCAAAGGTACCTATAACCAAATCAGCCTCTCTTTCCTGAATGACCATGTCGTAAGTAGAAACAGCATTTGGATAACCATGTCTCCATTTATTCCAGGTCTTAGCATTATCAAAACTTACATACAATCCGAATTCTGTACCTAGGAATACCAAATTGGGTTCAACCGGATCTTGAATAATAGAAAGGGCAAATCCCCAAACTTTACTGTCGTCGGCTATCCTTTCATAGGTATTGCCATAATTTTTGGTTCTATAGGCATAAGCAGAAAAATCATTGTTTCGGTAATTATTGGCGATTATCCAAGCTTCTCCCGCATCATATCTGGAAGCTTGGATCTGTGGTATCCAGCTCGCTTTAGGTAAACCAGTAAGCTTGGCTGATGTATTGGACCAAGATTTTCCTCCATCTTTAGTTACCTGTACATTGCCATCATCAGTACCTACCCAGATTACATTTTTATCTATTGGGCTTGGAGCAATCGCAATAATTGTGGTATGGTTTTCTGCGCCTGTGATATCAAAGGTCAAACCGCCTGTTTCCTGCTGCTTTTGTTTTTCAGGATCATTGGTAGTCAGATCCGGGGAAATGATTTCCCATGTCTCTCCACGATCGGTGCTTTTGTGAAGGAATTGGCTGCCGTAATAAATGGTGGCTGCATCATGGGGGTCTTGGGCTATTGCTGCATTCCAATTGAATCTTAGGAAAACGTCTTTATCAGGATGCGTTGGCTTAATGGTTCTTTTGTGCCCTGTTTCTTTGTCAAAGCGAGTGACATTTCCTCCTTGGGACATAGAATATCCGAATCTGGAATTTTCAGGATCTGAAACGACATCAAAACCATCACCAAATTGGATTTCCTGCCAATAGGTGTTTCTGATGCCATCTCTTCGCCAAACATATGCAGGTCCTACCCAGCTGCCATTGTCCTGAAGACCACCATAAATATTGTAAGGAATTTCGTTATCTACATTGATATGGTACCACTGTCCAATTGGAATGTTCTCAGCAAAATACCATGTTTTTCCGCCATCCCGGGTAATGTTCAGACCGCCGTCGTTTCCATCGATCATGAGGTTTGGATCGTTGGGGTTGATATACCAAGCATGATGATCCGGGTGAACACCTGCATATGAGAGAAGTTCGGTAAAAGTCCGTCCTCCATCTTCGCTTATTCCTACTCTTGAATACAGGGTAAATAACCTATCTGCATTTTTTGGATCAGCATGGATTTCAAAATAATAGAAAGGTCTGTCACCTATTTCAGGTTTGTCATTGATCATTTTAAAATTATCCCCACCATCCTCCGAAACGTACAATGCATTTTTTGTAGATTCTACTAAGGCATAGACTTTATTGCTATTGGCTTTGGAGATGGTAAGACCCATTCTTCCCAACTTACCTTTGGGCAGACCGTTTTTATCATCTAGTTTTTTCCAGTTGTCACCCCCGTCCAGGGTTACAAACAATCCAGAAGATTCTCCACCTGAATTGAAAAACCATGGATAACGACGGTGCTCCCACATATTGACAAAAATCTTATTGGGATTGTTAGGATCCATGATCATTTCCCCAACTCCTGTTTTAGTATCTATGTAAAGAATCTTATTCCATGTTTTACCACCATCAGTGGTTTTATAAACCCCTCTTTCCTCTTGTTCTCCCCAAGGAGATCCTATAGCTCCTACAAACACAGTATTTGGATCATCAGGATGAACAATTATTCTGTGAATTGCCCTAGTTTTCTCCAGTCCCATCATTTGCCATGTTTTTCCGGCATCCAATGATCTGTAGACACCATATCCCATATTCAGGGAATTCCGGGGATTTCCTTCTCCGGTACCTACCCAAATGATATTTGGGTTTTTTTGATAAATAGAAATGGCACCGATTGAATGGACTTTTTCTTCATCAAATATCGGCTTCCAAGTAATACCTCCGGAAGTTGATTTCCAAAGGCCACCTGATGCAGAACCTGCATATATGATTGTTGGATTGTCATCCACAGCATCGATGGCTGTAATCCGGCCACTCATTGCAGCAGGGCCAACATTCCGGGCTTTCATTTCCTTAAATTGACTCATGTCAATTTGTTGGGCAAAAAGATTATCCTGCGGACTAAATACCAGCAGCAATATTCCTAATGCCCAAAAATACATTTGGGTAGATATTCTGTTTTTCATATATTTTTTTTGACTATTCCAAAAAGTAAATAAATGCAAATTGGTCAAGTTAAATATTGATTTTAGTTGAGAGGGTTATTTGTATTGATGGATGGGTTATAGTTTTTTTGACGGGAACTGAAATTAAGTACACTCAGAAATTTCATGGAATTTTATTGAACTGAAACATCTCAAGAATTTTATTTCCTTTTTTTTCGAATAGATTTTAGTCCAAACCATTTAACTTAAAATTAACTTTTGTAAACAAACCCCTCATAATCCGTTACAGTAGATCGGAGGTAAGATTAATCAAACCAAAGGGTTTCTTTCCTTGCTATTGAAAAAATAAATATGAACTTTGTGCAAAAAAGTAGGTCAAAACTTTATGAAAAAGATTGTTGTATTGGGATTCTGTATTGCTTTTAGTTTTGGATTACAGGCTGCAGAATTGGTATTGGTTGATTCTGTCGGTATTGAAAAAATTGGAAATAAAACCTTCATTATTCATCAGGTAATGGAAAGAGAGACCCTGTTTGGTATTTCAAGAAGATACCAAGTGGCTGTGAATGATATCATTCAGAATAATCAACAACTTGAGGATGGATTAAAAATGGGGCAGAGGATCAGAGTTCCTTACATATCCAAAACCGCGCTTCCCGATGGGGCAAAACTCCATAAGGTTGAACCGGGAGAAACCCTTTTCGGAATTTCAAAAAAATACAATGTTTCTGTTGGTGATATTTTGGCTTGGAATAAGTTGCGGGGTTCTGATTTGAGTGTTGGTCAGTCTCTTGTTATTCAAGGAGTCGAAGAGGATTCTCCTTCTAAATCCAATACAGAGATTGCTGCATCAAAACCTATTGTGGCACCATCTGCTCCCGTAGAATCCAAAACTGAGGAAATAAAAACCGTAATTCCTGAAAAAGCCTCAAATAGTTCAGTCAAAAGTTCAGAAATTTCACCAGCTATCAATGCCAGTGCTAATGGAATGGGTTCTAATTTGCCAGGAAATTGGATTACGCATGTTGTAGACCAAGGTGAAACTTTGTTTTCCATCACCAAAAAATATGAGGCGAATATGGAGGATATCAAGGCTTGGAACGCTTTGACCTCAAATAACATTGCTGTTGGACAGAAGTTGAAGGTTGGAAGAGAACAGACCTCCTCAGTTCCTGTAGTGACTTCTACTGTACCTATCATTGTAAACAATGAAAAGACCAATGCCACACTGACTACCCCAAATACAGCTGCCTCTGCTGGGGAGAATTTGGCATACAAAAATATCAAACAGACTGGTTTGGCGGAGGTAATTGAGGGTACGGGAAATCATAAAAAGTATTTGGTCCTTCATCGGGACGCACCTGTGGGTACTATCATGCGAGTGAGAAATGAAGAAAATGATATCACTATTTTTGCAAGAGTAGTGGGTGCCCTTCCTGAGACAGGGGATAATAATAGATTGGTCATTAAGCTTTCCAAAGCTGCTTTTGATCAACTTAGAGCAGTAAATGCCCGTTTCCCTGTAGAAATTTCTTATTGATTTGAAATTGAATGAATAAATTCCAATTGATATTCCATCATTTTTTCAGATATATCTGGAATGCCATATTTGTGATAACTTATCCGATTTTGGCCACTTTTGGATTATTGTTTATTGGTATTACCTATTTTTTTTCAGCTATTTCCCGACTACTTGCCGGATTTGGCCCAAAGAAAAAAAATAAAGAGCAAATTCCAGGGGACTGGCTTCCATTAGTGGATTCGGCTGATTTATTGGAGGCAAAAATCTATAAACAAATTATGTTTGGTCCCTCGTGTTTTAAAATTCGAAGGGTTGATGGGATACCATCTGTTTTGGAAGACCACTATTTCGGAAACAAGGTCAGATTCATTGATGAAGGAATATTGCTTGAAAAATGGAATTCCACTGAATCAAAAGACCTTCCTGATTTTGATATTTGCCTTTATGAACCTGATTCTGATAATCTTACATCTTTGACCAACATCAAATGTTTTGATTGGCACCTTTCTGATAAAGAGGATAATGAATTATTGTTTAAATGGTTTGATGGTATACAGGGTGGGGAAGTAAAGGTGGCGATATAGGATGGAATTAAAGGACTTTTTAGACCAGAAAGTTTCGGAGTACAATACCTCAGCCTTCATCGAATTGGATCCTGTGTCTATTCCACATCGATTTTCGAAAAAGCAGGATATTGAAATAGCAGGTTTTTTTGCAGCCATATTGGCTTGGGGACAAAGAAAGACTATTATCAATAAGTGTGGTGATTTATTGGAAATGATGGATAATTCACCGCATGATTTTGTTTTAAATCATTCTGATGAAGATTTAAAAGTTTTTTTGAATTTTAAGCACCGCACTTTCAACGATATTGATACTTTATATTTCATTCATTTTTTTTCATTGTTTTATAAAGAAAATGACAGTCTTGAAAAGGCATTTACTATTGGATGGAATCCGGAAATTAATGTGATGGAGTCACTCCTGAAAAACTTTCATCAATTCTTTTTTCAATTACCTGAAGCGCCAAATAGGACAAAAAAACATATTGCTACCCCTGAACGAAATTCAGCCTGCAAAAGGCTGAACATGTTTTTGAGGTGGATGGTAAGGAGCGATTCAATGGGAGTTGATTTTGGATTATGGCACAAAATTAAGCCATATCAATTAATCTGCCCATGTGATTTGCATGTGGATAGGGTAGGAAGGAAATTGGGTTTGATTTCAAGAAAACAAACAGACTGGCAGACAGCCAAAGAGCTTACAGAAAGGTTAAGACAATTTGATCCTATGGATCCGGTTAAATATGACTTTGCCCTTTTTGGATTGGGGGTAGAAGAGAAGTTTTGAATGGCAATTATTAATTAGTAAAATGGTTTCCAACTAGCTGGATCTTTCCTCCATTCTACTAATGAAGCCAGGGTGCTGTCATCTATATAATCATTGGCTAAAGCCGGAGTAAGCAAAGAGGAATAATCACTTAAACAAATCAGTTTTACTCCAGCCTCTTTGAAGTTTTTTTCGGCGATTTCAAAACCGTAAGTGAAAATGGCTACCATTCCCAGGACTTCAAAACCGGCCCCCCTGAGGTCGGCAACAGCTTTTAGGGAACTTCCGCCTGTTGACACCAAGTCTTCAACCACTACGACCTTTTGACCAATAGTAACTTTTCCTTCGATCATATTTTCCATCCCATGACCTTTTGGTTTGGATCGCACATAGATAAATGGGAGGGAAAGTGTATCAGCCAGCAAGGCTCCCTGAGGGATACCCGCTGTTGCAACACCAGCTATGGCCTCAACAGAGGTAAAATGCGCTTTGATCACTTGTGCAAGATTGTTTTTGATAAAAGTCCTGACAGTAGGGTAGGAAAGAGAGAGTCTGTTGTCACAATAAATTGGAGATTTCCATCCTGATGCCCAGGTAAATGGTTTCTCGGGCTGAAGGCGGATTGCTTTTATTTCCAAAAGTTGAGTAGCAACTTCAGAAGCTGTTTTTTTATCGAATATTTCCATGGCCTAAAATTAAGGTATAAAAAGTAAGCAGGGATTGTGCAGGCTAAAAAAAATTATGCATTTTTGAATTAAATATTTTACACCACTACTGATAATCCTGCCGGTCATGAAGATTTTTATCAACGATAAGCCTTTGGATTTATTTACCTATGATGAGTTGCCAAAGGATAAAACGTTTGAATGCGTATATGATCATCCAATTGATATTCCTGCAACTTGGGACTTTCATGATGATGTCCTAATTATTGAACCTACAGGAGATGTGATCATTAAATTACTTTATCTTTTGAGAACCAGAAAACTGAAACACTTGGATTCGGTTTCAGTGGTCGTAAAGGATAAGCCAGTTATGAAGGACTTTATCAAAAGCAGATTTACAGTCATTAAAGCAGCAGGAGGTGTTGTAACCAAAGGCGATAAAGTCCTTTTCATTCATAGGTTAAACAAATGGGATCTTCCTAAAGGTAAATTTGATAGAGGAGAAAAACCTGCCGAATGCGCTTTGAGGGAAGTGGAGGAGGAGTGTAATATTAAGGTGAGGCTAGGAGATGAAATCTGTAAAACCTGGCATACCTATACCCATGACCGGAAGAGCATTCTTAAAAAAACTTATTGGTACAGCATGGAGTGTATTTCAGATCAGGACATGAAGCCCCAAAAAGAAGAGGGAATTACCGATATTAGGTGGATGTCCCATTATGAAGCCAAAACGGCGTTAGTCAATTCTTATCCCTCTATGCGTTATTTATATAAAAGATTTTTAAAATTGATGCCAAAGGTTCATAACGTGTAAGGCAAATATCCCTGTACGTCTCCTCCGTACCGATGGATTTCTCTGATAACCGTGGAACTCACGGTGGCATATTGAGGGGAAGTGATCAGAAAAACCGTTTCCAGTTCAGGATTTAAATTCCGGTTCATTTGGCTGATTGTATTTTCATATTCGAAATCAATAGTGTTCCTCAATCCCCTAACCAAGAATCCTGCTTCTTGTTTTTTGGCAAGGGTGGATGTCAGTTCATTGTAAACCAACACCTGAACTTTTGGATTGTCCTGATAAATTCCTGAGATTTTATTTATCATCAGGTCTATTTCAAAGTAACGGTTGTTTTTAGCAGAATTAAATCCTATTGCAATGATTACTTTATCAAAAAGGTTGAGACTTCTCAGAACAATGTCGTGATGACCTTTTGTAAAGGGGTCAAATGAACCAGGAAATATGGCC
This sequence comes from uncultured Aquiflexum sp., assembly GCA_964559905.1. Lineage (GTDB taxonomy): Bacteria > Bacteroidota > Bacteroidia > Cytophagales > Cyclobacteriaceae > Aquiflexum. Next base: position 5,463 of record CAZLJT010000074.1, on the reverse strand, counting down.
GTCTTTTTCATAAATGGGGAGTTAGGGAAGTTCCCAAAAAGATTCAAAAGTTTTTGGATTTTGAAAACTTTGGGTCCCCTCTTGGTATTGGATATTGGATAAAGGCTTGGAAATAGCAAAGTTTTTGAAATATTGCGAGACCCAATTATCATCTATTCCATAAAAAGAAGTATTTCCGAAAATGGTAAGCCTGCAATAATTTGCATTGAATTCCAATTGATGAGTTATTCCAACAATATATTTAAGGATTTCTTCTTTGCTGTTGACTTCAAATCTGTTGAATAGAATAAGTTCCTGATTGGAAAATGCAGTTAGGAAAAACCAATCTTTATGGATCAAAATTAATATTTCCTGGTTTACAAGATTAAATTTTTCTTTCAAAACAAAAGACAAAAATGAAGTAGCCCCATGATGAAAATAAATTTCCGACTTATTTTCAGCGAGGATCTCAGCCAAATCTTTTCTGATAGAACCTACTAAGTGAAGGTTGTTACTTTCAAGACTCGTGTCATAAACCATACTGTTTTCTACGGGTTTTTCAGAAAAAAACAGGAAGACTGAAGATAAGGCAGGGTCAAACAAAGGACCGGGAATCAATGAAAAAGGAGAAGCAAAATTATATACCCGGGTAGGTACATCCAATTGATATAACCTGTCTTCTTTCAGTTTATAATTCAGCGACCTTAGATTTTCATAGGGATGTTTATGAATAGCAAGAATTTTTCCGTTTTGGTCTTTGGCAAAATGGAAATAATAGTCCTCATACAAGAAAAGCGATAAACTTGACACCATATTGGCATCAAATTTATCGCAGTAAATTTTTTCTTCCAGGATATTATCAGTTCTTATTTCCAAGATTACTCCCAATTACCAGAAGTAGAGGAATCAGTTCTAGATCCCACTCTAAGAGCTTTTTCATTATTATTCTCCCTTCTTTTTGGGTTGATCGGTGCAGGATCTCTGATTTCAAAAACAGGTATCTGTCTTTGATTTCTTTCTACTTTATCCGCAAAGAATTCAAATTCCTTACCCCCTGAACCAGGTACAACCTGAAGATTTTCGAGATTGAAATTAGGGTATTTTCTCTCATTGAATAGGGAGTCAATCACATCAACAGATCCTAGGGTATCTAAGGTCACAGTGATTTCTTCTTTTCCGTATTCCAAAAGGGTAGTGGTTTCACTTCTTTGAACCAACCATATTTTTCCGTTTTCAATAAAATTCTTTAGGTCTTTCCAGTTGCCTGCATATTCTCCATTGGATGCTATGTAAGCTGATTGGGCATCACGGAGCATTTGAAGTTTTTCGATTATTCTTGCTTCAGTAGCTGCGATTCTTTTTTCTTCCTGCATTACATCGTCAACACTTCTGAATAACATGTATCCGAGCCCCAATGCTCCAAGTAAGAAAACAATCGATAAAATTCTGTTTAGTGTCATTTTCGGATTGATTTAATCTATGATTTAAGTTGATGGTATTAAAGTTGAGAACGCTATTTTATGTAATTATTTTCAAAATTAAAATATCCTTTCCATAATCTCACATCATTCATGGATTTTATTCCCCAAAATAATCGGTGTTTTTCATCATTTTTTATGGATTGTATATTATTGATGTCAAGAAAGGCAATTTCGGTGATCAACTGTCGGTCTTCAGGGAGTTCGGGATCAATTCCCATTTTCAATATACCACCTGATTGTCGGACTTCAAAATAAAGTTCCACAGCATGAAGGGGAGGTTTGAGGTATTCGAAGGTACATAGAAAATTTTCAACTTTAATTTCAATACCTGTTTCTTCCAAAAACTCTCTTTCCAGATTCTCTACACTCGAACTTCCAAATTTCATTCCTCCACCGGGTACATTCCAGAAAAATTTTCCATTTCCCACATTATGTTTAATCATCAAGATTTTATCATCTTGGATTAAAATCCCGTTTACACGCGTTCTTAGCCTGCCTCCGAATTTAGCATGAATTTCCTCTTCCAAAATTGTCATATATCTCTTAGCTTCGTCACTGATGACAAGTAAAGATAATGAAGCTGGGATAAAGCCATCTCTCCTTTTAAAAAGAAATTTTCCTTTTGATCCCACTAAAGGCCAATTTGATTTTTTTTTAATGATGGATAAGTTTATTAATACGGGAAAAGGCGTTAGTTCGGCTTTTCTTTTAAGGGGTTATGCAGGAACTGGAAAAACATCTTTGATTTCTGCCTTGGTCAAATCACTTCCCAAATTGAATTTGAAGTCCTTGCTACTTGCACCAACAGGTAGGGCCGCTAAAGTAATGGGCAATTACAGCAACAAATCTGCTTTTACCATTCATAAGATCATCTACAAACCAAAAGGAGAATTGGGGGATCTGGGTCAGGGTTTCACCTTACAGAAAAATTATTACAAAGACACACTGTTTATCATCGATGAATCTTCCATGCTGGCAGATGAGGCGGGGGCAGGTAGAAGTCTATTAAAGGATCTGATTGATTTTGTCTTCCAGGAATCCAGTAATAAATTGATCATGGTGGGAGATATTGCACAGCTGCCACCTGTAGGAAGTTCATTAAGTCCGGCGCTAGACAAAGATTATCTCATACGGCATTTCCGGTTACAGGTCGAAAACATAGAACTCACCGAAGTAATGAGACAACAGTTGACATCAGGAATCCTGTTCAATGCGACTGAATTGAGAACCCAACTTTGGTTAGAAAATCCAAAAGTGCAGATGGTTACAAAGGGATTTAGGGATTTTTTTAGAATGACGGGTGAAAAGCTTGAGGATGGGCTCAGATATGCTTACAACAAATATGGGGTTGAAAGTACCATTATCGTAACCAGATCCAATAAAGCAGCTGTTCAATACAATCAATATATCAGGCGGACGATCCATTTTTTTGAAGATGAAATCAATGCCGGGGATATGTTGATGATTGTCAAAAACAATTATACCTATATGGCAGAATCCGACCGGGTAAGTTTTTTGGCAAACGGAGATTTTGCAGAAGTGATCAAAATTCGGTCTTTTGAAGACATGTATGGATTAAGATTTGCAACATTGGAATTACGACTGATTGATTATCCGGATGAACCAAATTTTGAAGCTAAAATTATTTTGGATACTTTACACAGTCACCAACCTGCCTTGACTGCCGAGCAGTATCAGTCTTTGTATAAACAGGTTTCTGAAGATTATGCCGATATTGCCAACAAATCCGAAAGAGTGGAATTGATTAAAAAAGATTCTTATCTTTCGGCATTGCAAGTTAAGTTTTCGTATGCTTTGACATGTCATAAAGCCCAAGGCGGTCAATGGGATGCGGTTTTTGTAGATCAGGGATATCTTACGGACGAAATGATCAATCAAGATTACTTGAGATGGATGTACACTGCAATGACAAGAGCTAAGAAAGAACTGTTTATGGTGAACTTTCACTCCAAATTTTACATTAATACAAATGATTTAGAAAATTAACCTAAATGCAATCAACTATGAAAAAGATGATTTTACTTATGGCGGTGACATTATTCACCTTTACCGCCTTTGCGCAGGAAAAAGCTGGCCCAGTGATTGAATTTCAAGAAAAATCCATCGACTTTGGTGATATCACCCAAGGGGATAAAGTAGAACACACCTTTGTTTTTAAGAACACCGGTGATACGCCATTGCTGATTCAGAATGTGGCTGTGACTTGTGGATGTACTGCTCCTAATTGGCCAAAAGAGCCTATTGCACCCGGAACTACAGGGGAATTGAAAGTTGTTTTTAATTCTGCAGGGAAAATGGGCAAGCAAAATTCAGTGGTAAGAGTTTACTCAAATGCTTCTGAACCCATTGAGAAGGTCTCATTGATATCCAATGTTCTGCCAAAAGGGCAAAAATAAAAAAGCAAGAGATTTTAAATAAAAAAGAGACTGCCTGAGTGATGGCGGTCTCTTTTTTATTGAGGCCTAATCTACTTTGAATAAGACCATCAACAATTTGCCCCCCTCGTTTCTTAAAAAAAGATTTCGGTTTTCAATGGTATAGTTTCGGGTGGCGGATAAATGTTCTACCATAAGTCGCTCCAATTTATTTTCCTGTTCTCCACAGGACATCATGGTGCTGGCAAGATTTCCAAAAACAAGCTCTTTTTCGGTAATTTTACCTATCCCACCCCTGAAGGTATTGCATCCCGAAAACCCAAAAACCCTCCTCTCCGATACATTGATCTCCATAGTCAATGCTTTTTCTCTTGCCATAGGGTTTTTGATTTCACCCATCTCAATGACCTTCCAAATATCCGTCAATCTCAGTATTCTGTCGGGTTCCTGTGAAATAATTTCTACCAGCTTATAGCCCAAACTTGATGCATCGGCAGGAATGGGATCGGGGAGCTTAAAAATGCTGACTTTAATCTGATAAATATTACCGGGCTGATAATCGAAGCCATCAATATTTGAATAGAAATTTTGCCATTTTACTTCCTGAATTCCGTCTCCCTCCTGTATTTGAAGACAGGACATGGGTCCCGCCCCAGAACAGGGTAATTTGGCACTATTTATCCAAAGGACTTTTTCTTCTACTTTCTGAGATACCATATCTTGGTTGGATTTACAGGACATCATTGCGAGCAATAATATCCCCAGGCCGATTAAAATAAGATTTTTCATAGCAAGTTGAATTTCTAGATCTCCCCACAAATCTTTAGCCCAAAAACTTCATAAACACAATTGTTTCTGTTAAAAAATATTAATTTATTTCCCAGTTCAGTACGCCATCTTTTCAAATATAACTGTCTCCAATTTTTGAGCCCACTTGCCATATACCAATGCACTTGGATGAAGGTTGTCCGAAACCACCATTTCGGGTAAAGCTCCAATTTCCCTGTATTCATCGGTAATATCTATGTAATGCACACCCACTTGGTTTGCTATGGATTTTTTTGCTGCATTAAATTCATCTATTTCCTTTGCTATTTTGGTCTGATCAGATCCCCTGTTTACAGCAAAAGGAGTTACTCCCCAATCAGGGATAGATATCACCACAACATGGTCTGAATGTCCATTGGCATATAATATGGCATCCTGAAGAAGCTTTTTGAATTCTGATTCATAATTTTCAAGGGGCCTGCCACGGTATTGATTGTTGACACCAATCAGCAATGTGACCAAATCATAAGTTTGCCCTGCTATACCGGCGTTTTCTATACCTTTTGCCAACTCATCTGTAGTCCATCCCGTTTTGGCAATAATGGTTGGTTTTTCGAAATTCAGTCCCCTTGTTTTTAGTAATTCAACCATTTGATTGGGATATCGGTCTTTTTCATCCACTCCCTCCCCGATGGTATAGGAATCTCCAAGAGCCAAATAAGTATATGTTTTTTCTTCCATCAGGTTTTTGGGATTTTCTTTTTCCATACAATTTAAATGCAGGGCTGAAATCAGTAATGAAATAATTGCAAGATGCTTCATGGAAACGCTTTAAGATT
>CAZLJT010000073.1:1878-14269 GCA_964559905.1 uncultured Aquiflexum sp. | reverse complement strand
GCAACTCCGAGGGAATGAAATCCGACGACAAGTAAAGCCAATACAAGGACCCCAATTCCAACTGCCATAAATAACGAATAAGGCATATCAATGCGATAGGCATATTGTTGAAGCCACATATTGCTAAGATAATAAGCAGGATATGCTGCCAAGGCAAAGGAAATCAGTACCAACCAAACATACTGTTTGCTGACCAAAGTAATGATTTCAACAATTCCGGCACCCAAGACTTTTCGGATGCTGACTTCCTTGGTTCTTTGGGCTATGGTAAAGGAAGAAAGTCCAAAAAGCCCTAAGATGGAAATAAGAATGGCAGCAGCTCCAGCAAAACCCAAAACGCCCTGGATCTTACGGTCATCCTCATAAAAACCTTCCAGTACCTCATCGATAAAATTAAAGCCGGAAGCTTCATACGGAAACACCTCCTCTACAATGGCTTCCAATCGCTGCTTTGCAAAGGCAAGGTTCTGTTGCTTGGAAATTTTTGCTGTGAGCAGGTAATAAAAGTCAGGTCTGTAGACCAAAACCATAGGCATGATTTCCTCTTTAAGGTTTCGGGCATTGAAATTCTCTACCACTCCGACAATGATATTCTGCTCCCCACCAAAGCGAATGGTTTGTCCCAACACCTCAGCAGGTTCCGGTGACCCCATGGCTTTAAGAAAATTTCTATTGACCAATATTTCATTGGCCACATGATGTGATTTTCTACCTGCCAACATTGGGATACCGTTAACGGACACAAATGCCGAATCCACATTCATCACATGAATATTGAGTTGCTGCTCAAGGGAGTCCACCATAACATAAGCATCCGAAGTCCAAATACTGTTAGATGAAACCAAATTATTGCTCAGACTCACGCCTTCTACAAAACTCTCATTTCTGATCCTTTCTGCCAATAATTCTCTTTTGGACCTTTCTCCCATAAAAGGAAGGTTGGTATAAAGCACTGCTTCTTTTTCAAATCCCAAAGGCTGCGAATTGATATATTTCAACTGACTGTTCAATACCATCACCATGATGATAAAAGCAATCGAGGCTGAAAACTGTAAAATACTCAGATTTTTCCTTAAAAAAACTCCCAAAGAAAATCCCCTGTCAGCAATTACCTCCCCTTTCAGGGCCCGTTGTGGCTGATATTTGGATAAGAAGAAAGCAGGATACAAACCGGAAAGTAAGGTCAACAGCAGGGCATTTACTGCCAAAAAGCTGGTGCTCAAAACACTCATTCCGGAAAACTTAAAATTGGCAGGAAGATATTCCTTGAAATAAATTTGAATCAAGTCGGCTAAGAATACCGCAAAAACAGTAGAAATGAGAACAAATAAGAAAGTTTCAGTCAGAAACTGAAGCAGCAATTGGCCTCTATCTGAACCCAAAGTCTTTCTGATCCCCACTTCTTTGGCCCTATTGATGGCCAAGGCCGTTTCCAAATTGATGAAATTGAGGCAGGCCAAAAGGAGAATAATGATCCCGATATAGATCAATCCATTCAATAAGGTTTTTGAAACCGTCGTATCATCATAGTTTTCACTGAAATGCATCTCGGAAAGTGGCTCACCTATAAACTTTGTGTTGTTGTCCTCTTCACTAAGGTATTTTCCGGCCAACAAGGTTAGTCCTTCATCCAAATTGGTCTTATTGGAATTTTGGGAGATTTTTACAAACAACTGACTGGCAGTATTGAGATTGGACCAACTGTGCAGGCCATACCAATCTTCTTTTTCTTTTTTGGCGATGGTACTGAAGGAAATAAAGTCAGTGAAGAAAAAATCTGTGTTTTCTGTATAATCTGTCACAACCCCTTTAACCTGCGCATATATAGAATCGGCGGCATCAACCCAAAGAATTTCTTTTCCCAAGACATCATCGGCGCCTGATCCGGGAAAATATTTTTGAAGGCTCGCTTCAGAAATCACCGCAGAATTGGGTTCCTGCAATGCCGTTTGAGGATTTCCGGAGAGCCATTCCCTTTGGAAAATTTCAAAAAATCCAGGATTGGAAAAAGCAACTTCATTACTTCTTCCTATTACTTTATTTTGCTCAGGTATGACCACCATGGTCTGATAAAGGGTGTACAACCTTCCTTTATTTTCAATAATGGATATTTCTTCATCGATTACCTCCCCAAGTGGTCCATTTGTGGCGGAGGATTGAAAAAGACTACCTGGTTCCCATTCAGTAACTGTATTTATCCTGAAAATTCTTTCGCTGTCCGTATGAAACTTATCAAAACTGTAAGCATGCCAGACCACATTAAAAATCAACAAACAGATGGCAATACCCAAAGAAAGTCCAAGTACATGCACAAGAGTTCGGAGCTTGTTCCGCTTGATGTTCCTAATGGCAATGATGAGGTAGTTTTTAAACATATTTATCTAAGTTTATATTCTCGGGATTCCGGAAATAAACAAAACTTCCAGATTATTAAACATTGCCAAGACCCATGCCAAGTCAAAACGGTTGAAATTGACTAAATTCAGCTTATTTTAAGGATAAATGTCTTTTGGTGCGAACAATATTGTTCGTGTGCGGACGAAATATCGGAGTACTGAATTAATCCGAAAATTACCGTCTTCAGTTATCCAACATCCCTATTTATTAACCATGCACTTTCACCACTCTTATGGTTATGGTTTAGCTTTTTTTACCTTGGGTTGTATCCTGGGCTGTCACATGTCGGCCTTTCAGGCCTTTTCCTCAGTTTCAGTACTTGCCACTTATCTCTCCTTTTACTCCTCACTCTTAATTCCTAATTTTTAATTCATCATTCTTAATTCCTAATTCTGACTTCCCAAATCTAACATCAAAACCCCTATTCCACCTTAAAGGCATTAACCGGATTGATCAAAGCTGCACGGATGGATTGGGAACTGACAGTCAAAGCGGCTATCAGCGTGGCGATAAACCCTGCTACCAGGAAAACTATCCAGGACACTGAGACACTGTAGGCAAAGTTCTCCAACCAACCGTTCATACCGTACCAGGCGATAGGTATAGCCACCAAAAATCCAAAGAAAACAAGTTTTAGAAAATCCCTGCCCAAGAGGGAAACAATACTCCAAACGCTTGCTCCCATTACTTTTCTGATACCGATTTCTTTGGTACGCTGTTCGGTGGCATAAGCCGCCAGGCCAAACAATCCCAAAACCGAAATCAAAATTGCCAAACCTGCAAAGAAACCGAAAACGGCCCCGACTTTTTCCTCGACCTCATATTGCTGATCAAATCTATCAGATACCAGGTAGTAGTTGAAGGGAAAATCAGGTTTCATGGCCAACCATTCTTCCTTTAAATATGCCAGTACGGCTTCTTTATATTCTTCTTTGATTTTTATGGCTACTTCATTGATTCGATCGGTCGGAATCAGGAATACCATAGGACTTATGGGTTGATGGAGAGATTCAAAATGAAAATCCTTCACTACGCCTGTAACATATCCCCTTCTCCCTCCATATTGAAACTGTTTATCCACTGCTTCTTCCGGATCAGACCAGCCAATGGCCCTTATGGCAGATTCGTTCAAAATAAATGCTTGAGTAGAATCACTTGCAAGATTAAAATCAAAATCACGTCCAGCGACAATCTCCATTCCAAAAGTCTCCAAAAACGTATGGCTGACATGGATATCTGCAATCCTGACTTCCACCGGCAGTAATTCGCCATTTACTTCAGCCTGCGCACCCTGTGCATCCAATAGCCTTCCAGAAGGAATTCTGCTCCCTAATGCCACTTTATCAATTCCCTGTTGCTGGAGCAACCTTTCCCGCATCATTTCATAATTCCCGACAAATTCATCATAAGCAGGAAGTACTACTACTTCTTCCTTGTCAAAACCCAAATCCTTGTTTTTCATAAAATCAAGTTGGTTCAATACCACCATCACAGCAACAATCAGAATTACAGAAATGGCAAATTGGCCAATTACCAAAAAAGACCTCAGTTTTTCATGAATAGATCCGATTTTATAAGTTCCCTTAAGCACTTTGACAGGTTGAAAGCCTGAAAGAAACAGGGAGGGATAACTTCCTGCCAACAATCCCACCACCAATACCAAAACCAACAAACCCAAGAAGTATTCAGGATGATTGAAAAAATTCAGACTGAGAAGCTTGCCGGTAAAATTCCCAAACGTAGGTAGAAAAAGCCAGGCAATCAATAGGGCCACCACCAATGCAATAAGCGACATCAGAATTGTCTCAGCCATAAATTGCCTCACAAGAAGTTGCCTATCTGCACCCAAAACTTTTCTCAATCCCACCTCCAAAGCTCTTTTGGCCGAACGGGCAGTAGCCAAATTCATAAAATTGATACAGGCAATCAAAAGAATAAAAATGGCTATGGCACTATAAATATAGACGTATTCAATACTACTGTTGGGCTCAATTTCAGAATCCAGGTTGGAATGTAAATGGATATCGGTCAGAGGCCATAAAAACAATTTTGTACCCATTGAGGCAGAAAAACCTTGGGAGCTCTTAGGTAAATGTCTGTCAATAAAACCTGGAATCTGTGCTTCCAAATCATTGACATCCACTCCTTCTTCTAGGAGCAGGTAAGTTCCAAAATTATTGCTTCCAAAATTCTTCATCATGCTTTCGTAACCTCCATAAAAGGCGACTACCGGTTCCATAGAAGCCAAAAAATCTGCTTTAAAATGGGAATTATCGGGAATATCTTCCATTATGCCGCGCACTTGCATATTCACTGTTTGGGAGCCGATCATAATCTCCAAGGATTTACCTACAGCATCCACCGTACCAAAATACTTTTCTGCCATAGTCCTACTGATCACCATACCATCAGGAAAGGTGAGTGCCGTCTCAGGATCTCCTTCCAGCAAGGTCCAAGAAAAGATCTTGAATACTTCGGGATCAGAAAAAAAGAATCTGTTCTCCTCAAATACATTGGCGCCATCCTTTGCCACAACATCGACTTTCATCAACCTTGCAGCCTCTTGGATTTGACCTCCAAAATCGGATTTCAACAAAGGCCCAAAAGGAGGGGCAGCATGGCCCAAATGAAGGTTGACCTCACCATCAGGATTGTACCAGGCCCTTGAAACCCTGTAAATCCTGTCAGCATTTTCGTGGTAATTATCATAACTGAGCTCATGTTGGACAAACAGAAATATCAAGATACTGGCTGCCATCCCAACAGATAGTCCCAATATATTGATGAAGATATAGGCCGGGTTTTTTCTTAAATTTCTGATGAATATTATCCAATAATTCCTTAACATTATTTTTTGGTTTTCTTTTAACCTTTTTTAATAATTTAACGAGAGCGTTTTTATGGGTATGGGCTACCTTTTTTACCCAGAATTGTACCCTGGTCTGGCAAATGTCGGCCTTTCAGGCCTTTTCGTCTTGGCTTCGGTATGAGCCATCTCACGTCTCATGTCTCACGTCTTAATCCATGACTCTTCACTCATCTCTTCATCCCTCATCCTTTCCAAACCTACTCATCTTTCAATGTCTTTGCAGGATTTTGGACAAATACCTTAATGGTCCTATATCCAATGGTCAAAAAAGAAATCATAGCAACTGCCCCGATGGCTAGGAGAAATACCCATGGTGAAATCTCTGTTTTGTTTGCAAAACCCTGAAGCCATTCCTTGGAAAACCATATCCCAAACATTACCGCCATCACTGAAGATATCCCAAGTAATACAAAGAAATCCGCTGAAAGCACTTTGAGTATGTCAGAGGCCTGGGCACCCAGAACTTTTCTGATGCTGATTTCCCGAGTTCTCCTCAATGCTACATAAGATACCAATCCAAACAGTCCCATACAGGCTATGCAGATAGCTATAATAGCAAACAGACTGAAAATCTGACCGATTTTTTGCTCAGCTACGTACATTTTCCCATATTCTTCATCCAAGAAGCGATAGGCAAAAGGCCGCTCTGGAAAGAAACCTTTCCATATTACTTCCAACTGTCCCAAATATTCGGAAGGGTTTCCTTTGGGCATTTTTATCAATAGCCAATTTCCTTCCCTTGGTTGTACAAAAAGCGCCAAAGCACCAACCTGATGATGTAGCGAATTGAAGTAAAAATTTTCAACCACTCCTGTGATGACACTATTGACTCCGTTATAGACAATTTTTCTTCCAATGCTTTCTTCTGGTGTCCAACCCATTTCTTTGATTGCAGCCTCATTGAAAATCACATTCATTTCCTGCTTTTCTTCATAAGCTTTGGACTGATCAATGTCCTGATCAGTAAAATCTCTTCCTGCAATTAGATTCAAGCCTATGGTTTTCACCATATCATGATCCACAGCAAAGCCTGTGATCATAAACTCTTTTTCGTTATCACCACCTGGTGTAACCGAATATCCAGCTTGAATAAAATGTGGCATTGAATTGCCTAAACTAGCAGATAGAGCAACTCCTTCCCTTTGGATTTCATTTTTCAAGGCAGATATTTTATCCCTCATGTTGTAATGAAAATTGAGCGCTACCAGGGATTCCCTTTCATACCCCAGGTTCACAGTCTGCAGATACTCCAGTTGTTGTTTTACAATCAAGGTGGCCACCAGTAAACTGATCGAAACAAAAAACTGAAAAACAACAAGACTTCTTCTAAGCCAAGGTCCGCCTTTTGGCCCAAGTATGTTTTTACCCAAAGCCTGTAAAGGTTCCAATCCTGATAGCACCAAAGAAGGATAATATCCTGCAAAAAAAGCAATGAATACCAGCAGAAAGAGTCCCATTGATATTCCGATCGGACCAAATAGTAATTCTGTTTTTAAAGGAATACCAGCAAAAGCTTCAAATTGTGACCTAAAAATCACTAACAAAAGGACACTTAAAATCAAACTGAAAAAGGATAAAATAAAAGACTCTGAAATAAACTGCCCAAACAACTGAAGTCTCCCTGCGCCCATTACTTTTCTAAGCCCTACTTCCTTATTTCTTTCTGTTGCTTCAGCTGTAGCTAAATTGATATAATTGATGATTCCGATGATGATCAACAAAACCGCTACTATACCAAAAATATAGAGATTTTTAATGTCAGCGGCAGGCTTCATTTCTTTCATCTGACTATCTCCCAAATAAATGGATGTCAAGGGCTGAAATAATATTCCCACTTCAAACCCATAGCTACGCATTTCTTCACCGAAATATTTTTCAACCAAATTATCAATTTTCTGTGCAAACTGTACTCTATCTACATTCGGCTTTAACTTGGCATATGAATAATAATTAGAAGGTGACCATTCGGGATTTGTACCATGACGATGTGTCTTGAAAGAGGCAAGAAAATCAAAATCCAAATGGCTGTTGCTCGGAAAATCAGTTACAATTCCGGTTATCAGATAATCTTTTCCGTCTATTTTCAGTATTTGGCCCACAGCCGTATTGATATTTCGGTAATACTTTTCAGCAGTGCTTTTGGTCAGTACAATCTGATTGGGTTCATCCAGCAATTTACCTTCCTGGCCTGTCAATAATTCCAGATCAAAAACTTCAAAAAAGTTTTCATCTACAAAAGCGAATTTATTCTCCTCCTGATTTCCATCACCGGCATCAACCAATACCGATGAAAAAATCCCCATATCAAATACCAAAGTTCCCACTTCCACCTCTTCCAGTTCTTCCATAACTGTAGGCACCAAAGCTGAGGGAGTCGTACTGACAACCTGTTCCTCACCGGCCATGACAAATCTCTGTCCAAATCTCACCACCCTGTCCGAGTCAGCATATATGCTGTCATAGGTGGCTTCATGATGAATATATAATCCAATAGCTATAAAACCGGCAACGGCTATTGTCAATCCAAGGATATTTATACCTGTATATAGCTTCCTCTTGGACAGATTACGGATCGAAACTTTAAAATAGTTTTTCCACATATTAAAATTTTTTAATCAAGTAGCGATACTTAGAAATAAGATTCGAGACCGGAAATCTTTCAAAATTTCTTTTCTCAGTTCTCCCTCTATTTTTATACTTTAATCATGCCATAGCAAAAAGCTTTTAAAATAGCCAAATAAGGGATATTTTCAAGATCTCGGACCTAAAAACACGGACAGTTTTGACCGTGAGCGGACAAAGATGCTGGAATAAAAAACCAAAGCCCCGACACTATCGGGGCTTTGCGTTGTTTATCAACTAAACTAAAATACCCCTATGTAAAGAACGTTTCAGCCTGCGAGGCAACAGACCTTGTGGAATGTTGCAATCTTTTCTTTATTTGCAACTCCGGATCAATTTCAATTCAAATGTTACTGTTTTGTAGCAGATTCATGGTTTACCTTTTGTAAGTTGGTTTAGATTTCAAAAAAGGCAAGTATCCAATTGATTGAGACCAACAACCTTAGTCCCAAAAAGATGCCAATCTCAGAATCGCTCTATTTTGCAAAAAAAGGATGTTCAACTAAAGAGCTCAATCCAAATCCGTACAGTTATTGTCCATAAACGCTCAAAACAATTCAGTCAGGCCCTCGTTTTTGATGTATATTCAGCAAAATAATCCTTATTAAATTCTGTCTCCATGAATAAGACTGTCCTGTTTATTTTCTTTTTTTGTCTATCAATTTATTGTCATGCTCAGAATTCGCAAAAAGGTATTTCAGAAAAAGCCATTTACTCTTACAAAACCCCTGACCGAGATGGTACAGGAAAGGTGTATATGGGCCGGGAGATTTCTCAGGTGATGAATTTTATGGGGATGAGTTGGTTGGAAAGATCTACACGGCCGCAGGAAGAAAATACTGAATTGGCCATTAAAAATTTACCCATCAACAAAGAAAGTATAGTCGCTGATGTGGGTGCAGGTTCAGGTTACTACACTTTCAGAATTGCTAAGCGGGTCCCCGATGGGTTGGTATACGCTGTGGAAATTCAGGATCCTGCCATCAAATACCTTGAAGAGAAGAGTAAGGAATTGGGTTTTGATAATGTAAAGACGATTAAAGGGACCGAAAAATCACCCAATTTACCTGAATGCTCAATCGACTTGGCTATTATGGTGGACGTATACCATGAACTCCTTTATCCCCATGAGGTATTGCAGGAAATCAAAAAATCATTGAAATCTGATGGGAAATTATTATTGATTGAATACAGAGGCGAGGATCCAAAGGTTAGGATTAAACCACTGCACAAAATGACAGTGGACCAAGTTACCATAGAACTTTCAGCCAATGGATTCAAACTGGTACAAAATGGTCAATTCATGAATATCCAGCATTTTTTGGTTTTTGAGAAAAATTGAATAAATCATTTAGAATAGCTAGCTTTATTCCATGATGATAGACAATCTCCTGAAAATCGAAAAAATCGGAAAGCAATTATTAAGAGGTGGCATTGCCCTTTACCTGGCTTCGATCATATTTTTCACACTTGGAAATATTAAAACAGCGGAAGCAGTACAATTACATACAGGATTGGTAGGAATGTTATTGTTTGGATTAATATTTTTGCTTCTGTTCCATTATAAAAATCCCAAAGCTGGTGCTATCGGGGGTGCTGGTGTTTCCTTATTTTTTTTGACCTCAGCGATTTTGGTCGCATACAGTGACTTTAGTCAAAATATGTCAGGTTCAATTATCTTTCTCCGAACCATCAAAGACATCCTGCTTGCTTTTGGAGCTTTGATTCTGACCGGAGAATCAATCAAAGAAATGGTAAGACTTAGAATAACCCAACCATTCCCCAAGCGGTAAAATAACCGGCATCAAAAATTCCAAATCAACTGATATATCAAAATCAACAAAGCTATAGTCACAATAGTGGAGTAAATCAATTTATTATGCTTAGCCAACCAATTGGGTAAGTAAATATCAAAATTATGTACATCTGAATCTGAATATCTCCTGGCAACCAAGGTAACGGGACAAATTGCTTTAAATACCAGCAAAACAAGTCCTTCCAAAACAATGAGACCAAGACAGATCCAAACCCATTTATCTATCTTATTGACAATAACTGCATACAACAAATAAAAAATCACCACATTGAAAAACAACCAAATGGCTGTGTGCAGAATTTTGATCCAAATTAGTTTTGAAGCATTTTCCATTTGAGTCAAACATTCTCCCAATGCACCACAATTTTCCCAATGGATTGACGGGATTCCAAAAATTCGTGGGCTTCAGATAATTGATTGGCAGCAAATTCTCTCCCAATTTCAGGATCAAAAATTCCATCTTGGTAAAGTCTAAACACTTCCTTCATGCAATGTTGAAGCAATGTGGGCTTATCCTCTGCTATTCTCAACATATTCACTCCTATAATGGAAATTGATCTCATCATCAAGATGATAGGGGACCATAATCCAAAGCCTGCTGCAACCCGGAATTTATGCAAAGGACTTTTTGAAGCAGACATGCTACTGCCTCCATAAACCACTATTTTACCTCCACTATTGAGCAATTTTATCCCCTTTCGGACTGATAAACCACCCACCGGATCAAATACAGCATCAACTTTTTTCTTCCATCCTGCTTTTTCTAAGACATTTTCAAAATCGGTATTTCTGTAATCAATCGGAAGATCTACTCCCTGAGACTTAAGGTATTCCAGTTTATGGGAACTTGCAGTTCCTGCAATCATGCAGCCTCGTCTTTTGGCCATTTGAATCAATGCCGTCCCTACCCCACCTGCAGCGGCATGGATCAATACCCTGTCACCTGGATGCAGGTTCAGACATTCTTCCAAAGCATACCAAGCCGTACTATATTGAACTGAAAGGGCAAGTGCCTTACTTGCCGCAACGGAATCCCCAATAGGAATTGCTGCTATTTCCGGTGTCAATACATGACTGGCATACCCTCCAAACCTACTGAATGCCAATACCCTGTCTCCTACTTTAATTTTTTTCACAGATGACCCGATTTTCTCCACCCGGCCCACTGCTTCATAGCCAATCACTGTTGGCAAAGGCGGACACTCTCTATACAGGCCAAGCCTAGCCATCACATCTGCATAGTTAAGCCCAAATGATTCTGTTTTGATCAGAATTTCTTCACCTGTAGGATTGGATAACTTTAAATCCCGTAGTTCAAATGATTTGTCAGCATCACCGTTTTGGATCAAGTAGAAAGCTTTCATATCTAAAAATACTACATTTTGTTGATAGATGAATTATCATCTATAAAAACCTTAGCTCACCGGTTTTTCAGATCCAATCCAAATTCTCGATAGTTTTTGAAAATATGACCTCACCCGTATGTTTGGTTGATTTAGGTTCAATCAACATTACATGGACTTCTTCACCTTCTTGGGTCCAAGGAAAATGCTCCACACCCTTTGGAACAATCAAAATCTCACCTGGTCCTGTAGTAACCCTTTGTCCATCCTTGAAATCCATCATTAAAGTTCCGGAAATCACCACAAACATTTCATCTTCATCCTGATGACTATGCCAGACCAATTCCCCTTTTAATTTGGCAAGTTTAACAAAATTCTCATTGAGCTCCCCAATAATATAAGGATGCCAAAAATCGGAGATCTTAACGAATTTTTGCTGCAGGTTTGTTTTCATAAGGTTTAAGAAATATTTTGATCTATTTACATGGAATATTTACTATTACATTTTATAAATATCAGGATTCCTGTTTTTAGGAACCAACCAAAAACTTCCCAAGTTCAACCTCCAACTTCTATGCATATCATTTTTCAACAATAACTGAATACTGCCGGGTCCATCTTGTCAAGTCCAGGGCTTATCTATTTTGTCCTGAGTCTTGAGTCTTATGTCTTGCGTCTTATTTATTCTCTCTTCTAACCCACACCTCACGTACCAAACTCACTCACTCTTCAAAGTACTTGCAGGATTGATCTGGGCCGATTTCAAAGCCTGCAAAGTGACAGTCAAATACGCTATTGAAAGAATTACAGCAGCTGCTGTTGGAATAAACCACCATTCGAAATCAATTCTGTAAGCATATCCGGAAAGCCATTCTTGCATAGCCCAATACGCCAATCCTGATCCTAAGATAATGGAAATGGATACGATGGCTATAAACTCCTTGTTGATGACATTCAAAATAGAAAATGTCGTTGCTCCCAAAACTTTTCTTATACCAATTTCTTTTGTTTTCTGTTCTGCTACATGCGCGGACAATCCGAAAAGTCCCAAACAGGATATTAAAATAGTAAGGAAACTGAAGTATTTGGCCAGTTCCCGGACTTTTACATCCTCACTGTACAATCTTGCATAATTTTCATCCATAAAAGTATATTCGAAAGGAAAATCAGGATTGATTTCCTCAGCGATATTTTTAATAGATGCAATAGTATTGGTGATATCCCCCGTACTGACTTTTATGAAACATCTACTTGCAAAGGTAGGATCAAGCAAAATAATAACAGGTTCCATAGCTTGGTGGATACTCTGAAAGTGAAAATTCTCCACTACACCACTTATAATCC
>CAZLJT010000073.1:0-1856 GCA_964559905.1 uncultured Aquiflexum sp. | reverse complement strand
AAAGATTGAAGGAAGTTGCTTCTGGGTTGTTTTCAACTATCAGCTCATAGGCTCTCTTATTGATGATCGCTCCCTGTGTGGAATCAGCACCTTTGGCTCTTGAAAAAACTTCTCCTTTGATCAACTGGAGACCCACTGTTTCCAAAAACCCATAATCTACCCTCATTATTTCAAAAAGCGCTGTGAAATCAGGATCCTTACCTTCCCAATTGACATCACCTGTATTTGAATTCCTTCCCAAAAGCGAATGTGTTGACCGGCTGATAGACCTGACTTCATTGTTTTGGTCAAGTCGGTTTTTGAACACTTCATAGTTGTCCATCAATTTTCCTTCCAAGGGGACAAGCAATAATTGCTCTTTGTCATATCCCAAGTTCTGGTTCAGGGCAAAATTTATCTGCTGATAAACGACAAGGGTGGAAACTATCAAAACTGTAGCAAGGATAAACTGAAAAGTCACCAAACCTTTTCTTGCAATCACCACAGCCTTACCCGATTTTGTGTGGCTTTTAAAAACAGATAAAACTTTAGTACCTGAAAGATAAAAGGCAGGATAGCTTCCTGCAACCAAACCGGTGAACAGCATCACACCGACAAGTTGAAGCCATAAGAAGCTGTCTGAATAGGGTACTGACATGGTTTTGCCTGTCAAAGTGTTAAATACTGGTAAAGTCAACTCTACAAGCAAAAGCGAAAATCCTGTTGCAAAAACTGTCATCAAAAGTGATTCACTTAGGAATTGGTTGATCAAAGTTCCTTTTTCCGCTCCAACTACTTTTCTCACACCGACCTCTTTGGCTCTTTTCTGAGACTTGGCAGTTGATAGATTCATAAAATTTATACATGCGATCAACAAAACAAAAAGTCCTATGACGGCAAACAACTTCACATACTCAATCTTACCTCCTTGCTGTATCCCGTCCTTGAATTTTCCATACAGATAGAGCTCCGTTTGAGGATAAGCAAATAGCTTGATGCTACTCCCTTCATTCCTTTCAATTATAAAATTCTCAATATTTGCCGAAAAGGCCTTCCAATCCGCTTGTTTGTTCAATTTCACGATTGTACTGGGACCATTATTTCCCCATTGTTTCAACCAACCGTTGTAAGGCTTGTCAAACATAAATCTGTAAGGTAAAATATACTCGAAATTGGAACTGGAATATTCAGAAAAAGGTGCCAAAACAGCCTGGACAACAAAAGAACTTTCTCCATCTGTTTCTTTCATAACCACAGTTTCCCCGATTACATCTGTCTTCCCAAACAGCTTTGTGGCGGCATCAGCAGTAAGCACTATATTGGAAATTTCAGGCAATGCTTTGTCCCTATCGCCATGAAGAATTTCGTGCTGCATAATGTGCAGGTAATCTTCTCCTGCGTAAAACCCTTTTAACTTTAACCTGACATCATCTATAACAAAAAGGTTTTCTTCTTCCCATGTATAGGTAGCTGCCCTTTCTACCTCCGGAAAATTTTCTTTAAGTTCATTTGCCAATATCCCAGGTGTTGAAGTGGTGGTAAAAATGTCGGAACCATAACGCTGATGTTCCAAAATCCTGTAAACCTGATCAATTTCGGTCAAATGCTTATTGGTATTCAACTCAGATTTGACCCAAAGGCCGATCAGGATGGCAGCCCATAATCCGAGTGCTAATCCAAATAGGTTGATAAAGAAAGTGAGCTTGTGCTTGGCAAAGCCACGGAGAGCGATTTTGAGGTTAGTTTTGAACATATTTCCTGGGATTTTAATTTCTCCACTTAATTACTGAATTGGAATTTATGATTGATATGAGGTGGATATATGATAGCCATATCTTGAAATGTTTTTTTGAGTATCAACCAATAGAATAGGAAAA
>CAZLJT010000072.1:0-14414 GCA_964559905.1 uncultured Aquiflexum sp. | reverse complement strand
GCGCCCTGACAATATCGTCTTCGCCGGCGTCATCCTTGAGCATTTCAAATGCAACCCGGTATGTCTGACAGCCATCTGAGGGTGTTTTGTACCCATCGCTTAATTCAGAAATGATCCTAAATCTTTCGCCTTCTGTTTCATGCTCATCTTCCATCATATTGATGGGGTTATCAATATGACCAAAGTGCGGTTGTGAAAGTGGAAACCCGCTTTTTTCTGCTTCTTCCATGGCTTTGATGTAGGGGAAGAGAATGAATTCTTCTTTTTTCATGTGAGCAGTCAGAGCATCTGAAGCAGCCATAAACTCGTCGCGGATCTTAAATAACTCAGGGTGTCTATCACCATGAACCGTCGCCAATTTTTGTAAATAAGCTATTAGTGGCGGTATGGCATTTTCCACATATTGATGGTGTGTGGCAATAATATGGTCTATCAAGTTGGACAGGCCAAAATCTGAATATTGAACCTCTTCAGGCAATACTGTAGCTTTTTGTAGATCTTCGGTGACTTCCTGAAGATTCACTCCATTTTTTGAACAAGCCTCCTTTAAGCTGATCCCTCCTTTGCAGCAAAAGTCAATTCCATATTGGGTGAATACTTTAGCAGGTTTGAAATTTTTTTCAATACCTGAGAAAGCTGATTCCAGTATTGACCCTATCTGCTACATCTCTCAAACTAGTGGTCATCAGCATACCTGTAAGGTGATCTCTGACTGCTTTGAATTTGTGATGAACAGGACAAGGATGGTCTTCAGAACATTTTTCCAGTCCCAATGCACAACCTGTGAAAATCAAGTCACCATCTATGGAATGCACTATTTCGGAAAGAAATATTCGGGAGGAGTCTCCTTGTAAGTGAAATCCACCATTTGGTCCTTTGACTGAATTGAGTAATTCATTTTTGACCAAATCCTGTAATATTTTAGCGGTGAAGGCCTCAGGAGAGTTTATTGCCTTGGAAATTTCTTTTAAGCCAGCCCTTTCTTGACCCTGTGGTAAAGTGGCCATGTATATCATGGCGTTGATGGCATATTTACAGGCTTTGGAAAACATCTTTTCATTAATACAGGACAAATATATCCTTTTTTATATTAAAGACAAAAATATCCTTTATTATTTTTTAATGCTGTTCGACATTTGTAATGGCGAACTACAGATGATCAGGATTTGTAATCCTGGTCTCGTATAGGGAGGGTTGTACTGGAATTCCAAATTCCATTTATCTGTCCTCGGGATTTCAAATCCCGAGGAGCGCTGTTTTTTGCTGTTCGACATTTGTAATGTCGAACTACAGATAAACAGGATTTGTAATCCTAGACTCGTTTAGGGTAGGGTGCATTGGAATTACAAATTCCATTTATCTGTCCTCGGGATTGCAAATCCCGAGGAGCGGTAGTGCGGGTGAGTGGAGCGGATTCACTGGGGAGCTTTTAATCAAGAGAATTTACCTTTTCAACTATTTCCCTAATAGCCTTATCTAATTCATGGCTTGAATCTTTTAAGTGATCTATGAATTCTTTTTGATCGGTTCCTTCCAGATTTTTTTCTTTTATAAGATCTATTAAGCCTAGAATTCTAGCTAAAGGAGCCCTTACCACATGAGATTGTATCCATGCAATATTTTTGAGTGCTTCATTTTGAGTTTCAATTTTCTTTAGGTGGACCGTTCGTTCGGTAGCATTTTGGGATACAACCAATCTTGTTAGGTTGTGATCCATCACCATAGGAATTGAAGAGATTTCAACTGAGAGCAAAGACCCTGATTTGTTTTTATGAATAAAGGGCTGATTAATGACAATCTTATCTTCTTCTCTATTTTTGATAAAATCGATAACAATAGCTTTGGTCTCAGATGGGCGAATATCCAATATTGTCATGTTGAGAAATTCTTCCTTATTATAGCCATATTGTTTTTGAGCCGCAAAATTGACATCTAAAAACCTCTTGGTAGCTATATCATACACCCACATAGGGATCGGGCTAAATTTAAAGAGGTGACTATATTTCCTTTCGGAGGATTTTATTTTTTCAAACGCATCGATTAAATTTTCTTCGGCTTCTTTTTGCTTTGTGATATCAATCCTTACAGCAAGAAATTCATGCGGAATCTTTTTCTCATTTAGAAGTGGTACGATGATGGCTTCTTCCCAGTAATAGGAGCCATCTTTTCTTTTGTTTTTTAAGGTTCCCCTCCAGTCTTTTCCCGCTTTGACGGTTGCCCAAAGGTTATTATAAAATGCTTGGTCATGATATCCTGACTTGTAAATCCGGGTATGGCTTCCCACTAACTCTTCTTTGGAGTATCCCGATGAAATGCAGGCACCTTGATTGGCATCTAAAATAATTCCATTGGTATCGGTAAGGAGTAGGTTTGTAGATTGATCCAACGCACTTCTGAATTCTTTTAACCTTTGATAAGATTCATTCAGCCTGTTTTTGATCTGGATCTTTTTTTCTATATCCTTGATAGATATCATGACTCTTATTGCTTTGCCATGGTTATCTCTCACTATATAGGAAGTTTCAAGTACATGAATAAATTGGTTTTTATTGTCCTTAATCCTAAACTTTCGTGACCTTTTTGCTTTGTTGGAATCCTTTGAAGTGATTTGATAGTCGCATTTTTTTCTGTCTTCCGGATGTATCCAGGAATTCCAGATTTCGGTTGTTAGTATCGCTTTTTGAGTCCCAAATATTTTTTCGAAATTCCCTCCATATCTTATTTGATTATTGATCAGGTCTACATCCAATAGAGCTTCTTTAGTATCTGAATTCAAAAAATCATCACTCTCTTTTCCTAAATGGCAGAGTTCTTTTCTTCCCTCCATTTCCAAGTCCGGGCTCAATCGTATAAAAGTCCAAGTCAGGTAGCGTGAATCCAGTTGTTTACATGTGACTTTATAGCTTCCTGTAACAGTGATAATCCGTTGGATTTCCCAATGAAATGGTTTTAAATTCCCATTTAAACTGGTTTTGAAGTAATCCAAGGATTTTTCTTTTTTAATCAAGTCAAAAAGACTTGGGCTTTCTGGAGAATTTCCAATTTCTTTTGAAATTTCCTGAAATGACTCATTGGCATATTGAATATTGAAGTCTAATCCTGTGATACAGATAGGAATATCAACACTGTCAATGATGGACGTGGAGTTAGGAGTAAGGGGAGTCATTAGTGTGGTTTTAGCTCATTGGATAGCATTGCAAAAGACCTGCTTAAAATCTTTTTATTATTCGATCAATTGAGTCCTAATCAAAAAAAGAAGAGTTTTTTTGTTTTTCCCCAAAATAATTTGAGGATCATTTACGCTGTACCGGGGAATAGTAAATGGACCCGATGTCGCCTAATCTCTTCTCTGTTTTGAAATTTTTGGGTGACTTTTTCTTTCCCAGGAGAATTTTATGGCATCTGATTTTCTTTTGCACCTGTTATTTCTAGGCCTTGGAGTTAAGTAGCCAGTACTATCGGGGCATTTGATGGCGTATTTATAGGTTTTGCAAGACAGACTCTTTTTGTGCGGGATAAAGGTATTCTTTTTAATAATAAAGATATTAATATCCTTTAATATTTTTTATTGTTATGCTATTCGATATCTTTAAAAATAGCTATCGGTATCGAACGCCAGATAAACAGGATTTGTAATCCTGGTGTCGTTAAAGAATGGGGAGTTGGAATTACAAATTCCATTCATCTGTCCTCGGGATTGCAAATCACGAGGAGCGGATAAATAATGTTTAAAATGTATAACAATATATTAATATGTCGTAATACAATGCTCCATAAAAAGTCTTAACATTGATTTTTCCCCAATCCTTTTTCTGGTAGGAGCAAAGAAGATATCAAATAACTTGAGGCTTTCTAACTACAGCTAGATAGCTTTTATGGTTACTATTTTATTGAATATCAAAAAAAATGAGACATACTTACCATATACAAGGAATGACGTGCAATGGCTGTTCCAGTCATGTAGAAAAAATACTTTCAAATGTGCAAGGGGTAACAAATGCAGCAGTTGATTTAGAAAAAGGCGAAGCCTCCCTCGAAATGGAAAAGCACATTCCATTTGAAATTTTTCAAGAGGCTTTAAAGAATGATGGAGCAACATATAGTATTCATAAATCAGCAGAAGATCAAAATCATCCAGAAGCTAAAAAAGAGAAATCAATAGGAAAAGGCACGGGCACATTTTATTGCCCCATGCATTGTGAAGGTGATAAAACCTATGACGAAGCCGGCGATTGTCCTGTTTGCGGAATGGATTTAATCGAAGAACAAAATATATCCAGCACTTCGTCAGAACAATGGACTTGCCCTATGCACCCGGAAATAGTGAAGGATGAAGCAGGTTCTTGTCCTATTTGCGGAATGGATTTGGTGCCACTACAACCTGACCTCTCAGCGGAAGAAAAAACCTATAAAAATCTATTAGGGAAATTTTGGATTGCCTCGGTATTCACACTACCTATTTTCTTGATCGCTATGAGTGAAATGATTTCAGATAATCCATTATATGAAATCCTGGAACAAAAATATTGGAATTGGATCCAGTTTGGGTTGTCCATTCCGGTAGTGTTTTATGCCACTTGGATGTTTTTTGAACGTGCCTATAAAAGCATAAAAACCTGGAATCTCAACATGTTCACACTGATCGGAATTGGGGCAGGTGTTGCTTGGCTGTTCAGTGTGTTTGGGTTGTTTTTTCCTGATGTATTTCCAGCTCAGTTTAGAACCGAATCAGGAGCAGTTCACGTCTATTTTGAAGCTGCTACTGTTATTCTGACCTTGGTACTTCTAGGGCAATTGTTAGAAGCCCGTGCCCACAGCAAAACCAATTCAGCAGTGAAAGAACTTTTAAAATTGGCCCCAAACAAAGCTATTAAATTGGTAAATGGTGATGAAGTAGAAGTGGGCATAGACAAAATAGAATTAGGGGATATCTTAAAAGTAAAACCAGGCGAAAAGATTCCTGTAGATGGCTCAATATCAGAAGGTGAAACCACCATTGACGAATCCATGATAACAGGCGAACCCATTCCTGTAAATAAAGTTATGGGTGATAAAGTAAGCAGTGGAACGATTAACGGCAACCAAACTTTTCTCATGAAAGCAGAAAAAGTAGGTAGCGATACTTTGCTGTCTCAGATCATCCATATGGTGAATAATGCGAGTAGAAGTCGTGCTCCTATTCAGAATCTGGCAGATAAAGTTTCAGGCTATTTTGTGCCAGTTGTGGTCATAATTTCCTTGCTCACTTTTGCAGTTTGGGCTATTTGGGGACCGGAACCTGCTTATGTTTTTGCTTTAGTGAATGCCATTGCCGTTTTAATAATTGCTTGTCCTTGTGCTTTAGGTTTGGCAACGCCAATGTCAGTGATGGTCGGTGTTGGTAAAGGCGCTCAAAATGGAGTGTTGATTAAAAATGCCGAAGCCCTTGAAAAATTAAACAAAGTAACCACATTGATCATTGACAAAACAGGCACCATAACCGAAGGCAAACCCACTGTAGAAAAAATAGGTACTTTCACTAACGGTTTCAGTGAAAAAGAAGTGCTCCAATATATTGTCTCATTAAACAGCAATAGCGAGCATCCATTAGCTGAGGCTACGGTGAAATATGGTAAAGAACAAAATATCAGTCCTGAAGCCTCGGGATTAAAATCTGAAAATTTCAGTGCGGTTACAGGCAAAGGTGTTGAAGCGATTATTGATGGTAAAAAAATAGCCTTGGGTAATCCGAAAATGATGGAATATGCTAATGCTGAAATTTCCTCAGCAATGGATGAAGAGGTTAAAAAATACCAAAAACAGGGTAAAACAGTTTCTTACCTATCTGTAGATCAAACAGTAGTTGGTTATGTTGTGATTGGCGATAAAATCAAAGCAACAAGTGCCAAAGCCATTGCTGAGCTTCAAAAAAACGGCATTGATGTAATTATGTTTACAGGCGATAATCAAGACACGGCGAAAGCAGTTGCAGACGAACTCCGATTGTCAGGATTTAAAGCCAGTATGCTTCCTGAAGATAAAATGAATGAAGTGGAAAAACTGCAACAACAAGGCAAGGTAGTGGCAATGGCGGGTGACGGTATAAATGATGCCCCTGCTTTGGCAAAAAGTGATGTGGGTATTGCAATGGGAACAGGTACAGATGTCGCCATTGAAAGTGCAATGATAACGCTGATAAAAGGCGATTTGCAGGGCATTGTAAAAGCGCACAAATTGAGTCAATCAGTAATGACCAACATCAAGCAAAATCTGTTTTTTGCACTCATATACAACACCTTGGGTATTCCGATTGCAGCAGGTTTGCTATTCCCGTTTTTCGGTATATTATTATCCCCTATGATAGCTGCCTTGGCTATGAGTTTTAGCTCTGTGTCTGTTATAGCCAATGCTTTACGTTTACGAACTGTTAAAATTTAAAAATAAAATTAAATAATATGGTTATCCGCTTCTTTGCAAGTAACCCAAAATTCTACTACAAACAGGTCGGAAGTCCGAAGTCGGAAGTCCGATGTGCTGGACATTTCAGTTTCCTTGCAATCCTTACAAGTGAAAGAGCTGATATCCAAGATCCGGAGGTGAAACAATTAGCCAATGGTATCATAAAAGCCCAACGCGCGGAAATTGAAGAAATGAAAACCATGATAAAGCGCTTGGAGGACCAATAGTATATGAAGTTAAATAATTATAGAATTCCTCTGCTAACGGCATTTATCCTGCTGGTGTCGACCTCATTGTTTGCCCAAAATGTGGTGCGCTATGATCTTTATGTAAAAGACACCATCGTGAATTTTACAGGGAAAGAAAAAAGAGCAATTGCCGTGAACGGGCAAATTCCTATGCCAACGCTTACGTTTACAGAAGGTGATACGGCAGAAATTCATGTTCACAACAATCTTAAAGAAGGAACATCCATTCATTGGCACGGTTTGTATTTGCCAAACAAAGAAGATGGCGTTCCCTATCTTACGCAAATGCCCATTGAGCCGAACACTACCCATGTTTATAGGTTTTCCATTATTCAAAATGGGACACATTGGTACCACAGTCACAGCGGCTTGCAGGAGCAAATAGGAATGTATGGCTCCATGATTTTGAAGAAAAGAGATGAGGACTCTTCATTTAGGAAAGGCATTGATGACCTTCCAACTACACCTATTATTTTAAGTGAGTGGACAGACTATAATCCTGAAAACATACACCGGATGCTCCATATTGGGTCTGATTGGTTTGCCATCAAAAAAAGGGCTACCCAAAGCTATGTAGAAGCTATAAAAGCCGGTCATTTCAAAACCAAAGTTATCAACGAGTGGAAGCGGATGCACGCCATGGATGTAAGTGACATTTACTATGATAAGTTTTTAATCAACGGGAAAAACGAATCAACAATCCAGTTTGGTTCGGGCCAACCTATTGTTGCGGGGAGTAAAGTAAGGCTAAGAATTTCTAACGGAGCCGGATCCTCGTATTTTTGGCTGACCTATGCTGGAGGTAAAATTACCGTAGTAGCCAGTGATGGCAATGATGTTGAACCAGT
The DNA here is from genome assembly GCA_964559905.1 of uncultured Aquiflexum sp. GTDB lineage: Bacteria > Bacteroidota > Bacteroidia > Cytophagales > Cyclobacteriaceae > Aquiflexum. Next base: position 6,880 of record CAZLJT010000072.1, on the reverse strand, counting down.
AGAGGTAGACAGGCTGATAGTGGGGGTTTCTGAAACTTATGATGTCATTGTCACCATTCCTACGGAAGGCACTTCCTATGAATTTTTGGCAACGCCTGAAGACCGCACCAAATCGGCGTCTATCTTTCTTGGTGATGGTATTAAGCAGAGGGCCAGTCCCTTACCGATGCTCAAGTATTTTGAGGGTATGAAGATGATGAACAATATGATGGACATGCAGGGAAATATGAAGGACATGGGGATGAATATGAGCTTGCAACAAATGGATATGAATAGGGTGATGTATCCTGAAATTTCGGGTGAAATGGAGGAGATGAATATGGATGAAATGGAACAGGATACTGAACACCATGAAGGCCACGGAGCAAGGGATTCGAATATTGTGACGCTCAATTATGCCATGCTCAAATCCCCTACAAAAACCAATTTACCTACTGATACTCCTAATAGGGAACTGCGTTTTGAACTCACAGGCAACATGAGCCGGTTTGTGTGGAGTATGGACAATAAAGTTCTTTCTGAAACGGATAAAATATTGATAAAAAAAGGAGAGAATGTAAGGATTACTCTTTTTAACAATTCGATGATGCGCCACCCGATGCACCTACATGGCCATGATTTTCGGGTGATCAACCGTCAGGGCGATTACTCACCACTAAAAAATGTCATTGACGTGATGCCAATGGAAACCAATGTCATTGAATATAATGCAAATTTGGAAGGGGATTGGTTTTTTCATTGCCATATCCTCTACCACATGATGTCAGGAATGAACCGTGTGTTCAGCACCGAAGATCAAGCTCCGAACCCTTTGCTCCCAAACAAGGAATGGGCTTATAAAAAATTACAGCGAGAGAGCAACCAAATGCATTTTTCGGTCCAAAATGATTTTGCTACGAACGGTAACGATGGTTTGTTTAAATTCCAAAATGCGCGGTGGACCATTGGCACTGAATGGCGATTGGGTTATAATGATAGTGATGGTTACGAAACTGAAACACACATAGGTAGATACATCGGAAGGATGCAATGGCTGATGCCATTTGTAGGATTTGATTGGCGATACAGAGCATTGGGCACCAATGAAGTGGAAGAAAATATTTTCGGACAAAGGACCACCAAAGACAATAGAAGACAATTTAGTTTAGGTGTTGCCTATACTTTGCCTATGATTTTGATCTTACAGACGGAAGTATACCATGATGGAAATGTCAGAATTCAATTGAGGAGAGAAGATATCCCTATCACTAGAAGAATAAGAGCTGGCTTCATGATCAATACGGATAAAGAATATATGGTAGGGCTTAATTACATTGCTGGCAAAAACTTTGGCTTTAGAACACATTATGATAGCGATATGGGATTTGGAGTAGGATTGACATTGAATTATTAAAGGCCTACAATTGCAAGCACATTTTTAAATCCTGGTCTCATTCAGATGGGTGATAGGCTACAGCTCAAGAATCCCATCCACTTCTCTCATCAATCATCTGTCTTCGCGATCCAAATCACGAGGAGCAGCCCCAAGTCAATTGATTTTTTTCAACCTGACATTTTCTTATGAGGGAATCATGTAACATATACTGATCATAGTGTAATGCATTAACTTAAAATGTAGCGTACTTTTAATGAATTCAACTTTAAGACATTCAATCAATTCTGATTTATGTAATTGAAGCGTTTGGAAATGCTTTGAAAACTGTAAAGGAATTTTTCCTCATACTTCTGCGACAGGGGTTAGATCCAACATATGGTGTACGCGGTACCTCCATAGAAGAACCGGGAGCTGTAGCTGTAGCTACAAACCTACTCTACTGGATACCATTACTGATGAAGATATTTTAGGTAACCTATCAGACTTTTAATGGAATCGATAAATTCTATAATTAATATATCTCCTTTGAAGTCTTTCTGATGATAACTGATAAAGAGAATCTCATGGAATAAATTTTTTAACACTTAAAAACAAAATAATTATGGCAGAAATTAAGATTGAAAAGAAAAAACAGGTTTGGCCTTGGTTGTTAGCAGGCCTCGTCATTGCTGCATTGCTTGTTTACTTTCTGATATTTCGTGACAACGGCAATAATACAGAGACAGTAACTGAAGCAGATTCCATCACCAATACGAACGAAACTGACCTCTTAGGGGTAAACGAAAACAACAGCACCGTGGCTGCTTTTGTAAGTTTTGTGGAAAACGATACCGCCCGTATGAGTCTGGGCCATGCATACACAAACGAAGCACTATTAAAACTTATTGAAGCTACAAATGCGATGGCCAATGAGGTTGGATATGAAGTTCAGGCAGACATAGAAAAGGTAAAGGAATATGCAAAAATGATTACAAATGATCCTTTTGAAACAACACATGCGGATAGCATTAGAAAGGCGGCTGATATTTTAACGAATGTTTTGCAAAACATCCAAATGGCAAAATACCCTAGTTTGGCAGATGAAGTTGCAGCATTAAAAATTGCATCAAAATCAATAAAACCGGGAGTACTTACGCTTGATCAAAGAGATTCAGTCAAGAATTACTTTGCAAAAGCTGCTGACCTTCTTCAAAAAATGAATTGAAAAATCATACCTGCGGCATGCAGGCTTTAAAAATTAGAATGATGACAGATACAAACAAAAATCTTTTTAATCTGGATGAATTGTCAGATTACAAAGTGGCCGAAAATTATATCGATGTACGGGGTTGGGATGTGAAAGATGCAAATAACCGCATCATTGGGAAAGTAGATCATTTGCTAGTAAATAAAACTGCCGAACGAGTAGTTTATCTAGATGTTGAGGTTGATGAAACGTTGATAGAAGATGGGTATAACACATATCAAACCCAAGTTAGCCAAGGCGTGCATGAGTTTCTAAACAAGGACGGGGAAAATCACTTGATTATTCCTATAGGAATGGCAATTATTGATGAGAAGAACAAACTTATAAATACCAATCAAATTAATAGGTCTACTTTTATTCAAGCTAAACGGTTCAGAAAGGGAGATAATTTAGATTTTGAGTACGAATTAAATTCAGTTCGCCATTACAGTGGTGATAATGCGATTGACAGTTCGAATAGTGTTGATGGATTTTATGACCGTGAAGAGTTTAACAATACTTTTCATCAAAGAGATTTGGAGTTAAATGTTAAGTAATTAATCACCCTATAATGTTTTGTCAGATGCCGGAGTAGTAATTGTGACCGGAAGCAGTGTAATGATTGACTTGGCCATAAATCATCAAAACCGCCTACGGAATAAAAGTGAAATTCTAAAGAGACAATGAAACAGGACATCGAAACACAAATGGAGGCTCCTATACAAGCGATGGTACAAAAGCTAGAAGGTTGGCTTGATTCCTTCATCAACATGCTTCCCAATATGGCAGTGACCTTACTGTTACTGATCATCTTTCTTTTGCTTGCTAAATTTGGAAGTAAACTGTTTAGAAAACTCTTCTACAAAGCATCAAATAACGAAGCACTAGGACAGTTATTTTCCACCTTTGTTTATGCGATAATATTAGGAATTGGTTTCTTTATTATGCTGGGAGTGCTTGGGCTGAATAAGGCCTTAACCTCATTACTAGCTGGAATTGGTGTGATAGGTTTGGCATTGGGTTTTGCTTTTCAGGATATAGCTGCTGATTTTATTTCAGGTATTATTCTGGCCTTTAGGAGACCTTTTAAAATAGGAGATATCATACAAGTGAAGGATATTATGGGCAAAGTAAGTAAAACTGACTTGCGGGTTACATGCGTTGAGAGTTTCCAGGGACAGGAAGTTTACATTCCAAATAAAGATGTATTACAAAGTGCCATTTACAATTTTTCTATTTTGGAAAAAAGGCGTATTGATATAGCCGTTGGAGTTTCTTACGCTGAAGATCTAGATAACGTTGAAGATGTTGTCTTGAGCACAATTAAAAACTTGGACGGAGTGATAGATAAAGAATTGATGGTTTTTGATTATGCTGAATTTGACTCCAGTTCGATCAATTTTAATATTCGGTTTTGGATAGAATATCCCGGCGAACCCAGCTATTTCAAGATGAAAAACAAAGCCATCAAAGCGATAAAAAGTGCATTTGATGAAGAAGGTATTACGATTCCTTTTCCAATCCGGACATTGGACTTTGGAATTAAAGGCGGGCAAAATCTCTCCGAAATGAAATTGAATATGAATGGGGTAACCAAAGAAGTGAGTACAGAATAGTTGAATAGATCTACAGCTCTTAACGTTTTTCAGCTTAATCTAAAATGACGAATTCTTATTCATGCTGGTTCCGGAGGTGTAGGTAGTTTTGCTATTCAATATGCCAAGGTAAAAGGAGCTATAGTTTATACTACCACCAGCTCATCAAATGTAGACTGGGTCAAGGCATTGGGAGCCGATAGGGTGATTGATTATAAAACAGAGGATTATAAAAAAGTCGCTAATAATTTAGACATCGTTTTCGACACTTTGGGAGGAGACTATACCTTGGATGCTTTTGAAATTATTAAAGAAGGTGGAAAAGTGACCTCAATTGCAGGTCCGCCCGATGAAGAAACTGCCAAGAATATGGGCATGACCGATTATAAACTACCTGAAAAATTATCAAAACTCATCAATGGGAAATCAGCTGATTATAAGCTGACCCGGATGCAACCAAATAGAAAGCAGTTGGAAGAAATTACCACTTTGGTGGACGAAGGAAGTATCAAGCCTGTGGTAGATAAGGTTTATCCTTTCGAAAACAGCATTGAGGCCTATCAATATCTAGCTACTGGACGAGCAAAAGGGAAGGTTATTATAACGCTTCCTTAACTCCCCAAAAATGGAGCTAATGAGTGTCGTATTTAAACTAAAAGGAAAAATCATGAGTGAAAGAAAAAATGTATTAGTGGCAGGTGCCAACGGAACCACAGGGAGAATCATCATCGATTTATTAAGAAGATCAGAAGTCTATCAACCTATAGCGATGGTCAGAAAACAAGATCAAAAAGATTATTTTGAAAAGCAAGGCGTATCTACGGTACTGGCCGATTTGGAGCAAGATGTAAACCACGTAATGGAAAATGCGAATAAAGTAATTTTTGCAGCTGGATCAAAAGGTAAAAATATAATAGGTGTGGATCAGGAGGGCGCAAAAAGGCTAACAGATGCTGCTAAGGAGGCAGGACTTGAGAAGTTTGTCATGTTGAGCACCATGGGAGCAGATAATCCATCTGTGAGTGACGAACTTGAAGATTATTTGAGAGCAAAGCAAAATGCAGATGATCATCTGCGTTCAAGCGGTATGAATTATAGTATTGTAAGACCCGGTCATTTGACAGACGAGGATGGAACAGGAAAAATTCAACTCAATGAGAAACTGAAAATTCAGGGGAGTATTTCAAGAGCGGATGTGGCTAAAACATTAGTTGAATCCTTGGGAGATGGAGTTAAACAGAACCAGGTTTTCGAAATTCTAAGTGGAGAAGTTCCAATAGAGAAAGCCGTCCAACAAAATTAAAAATGAAAATTATGAATAAAATAATCCTTTTGACTGTGGAAATATAAAAAACAGAATTCATGAAAAAACTTGAAAATAAAATCGTCTTTATCACAGGTGGTAATTCAGGAATTGGGAAGGCTTGTGCATTGGCAGCAGCCAAAGAAGGAGCTACAATTGTAATTGCTGATCTACCCATAAACGACCATTCTGAGATGCTAAAAGAAATTGAAGCATTAGGTACTAAATGTATGTTTGTTCCTATTGATGTTGCTGATGTGGAAAGTGTCAAAAACGCAATTACAAAAACGGTTAAAGAATATGGTAGATTGGATATTGCACTAAATAATGCTGGCATCGCAGGTATACCTTCAGGAATACACAATATGCCAGAAGAGACTTGGAATAAAATCATTTCTGTAAATCTTACTGGCCAATTTTATTGCGTGAAATACGAACTACAACAATTTTTAAAGCAAGGAGGCGGTGTAATTGTAAACATGGCATCACTTGGAGGCTTAATAGCAGAGCCGGGATTAGTCCCCTACACGGCTGCTAAACATGGGGTTTTAGGCATTACGAAAAACATTGCAGTACAATACGGAAATGAAAATATCCGAGCTAATGCTATTTGTCCTTACTACGTTGAAACGCCCATGATAAGCGCTGCCCCTGATGAAGCGCAGCAAGCTTGGATTGAAGGAACGCCAATGAAACGACTTTGCAAGCCGGAAGAAGTTGCTAAAGCATTTATTTATCTGGCATCTGAAGAATCCAGTTACTGTAATGGTACCCATCTTATATTAGATGGTGGTGTTTTGGCTTAATCTTGCGAAGATCCATGATTCAAAGCAACTAGGCAGGAATTCAAGAATTTGTCAATAAGAAACTTATTCGGGTGAGTAAGCGCAATGATCCATTTTAACTATTGAAAAACTAAATACTAAAACTATGAAAACACTACAAAAATTTGTTGGGCTTATTGCCCTCACCGCGCTGTTCGCTTCATGTCAGTCTCCGAAGCAGGTTCTTTCAGAATCAGATTCCAGGATGGAGATTATGAACGACATAGCCAGTGACCATGAGATGTCCAAAGAAATGATGGATGCAATCATGCGTGAAGATCATGGAAAAATGCTGATGCATGATAAAATGAAAGTCATGATGGATGATAAAAGTATGATGACCAAGATGATGAAAGATGATCCTGAAATGAAAAAACAGATGATGTCAACTATGATGGAAACTGCTAAAGCCGACACGACCATGATGTCTCAAATGTGTAAGTCCATGATGGATAACCCCAAGATGATGGAAATGATGGATAAGATGAAGGAAAAGGAATGACAACAATTTTACCTTACCTTTTAAAATAAATTAATCTATTAAATACATAGCGTTAT
>CAZLJT010000071.1:12012-14638 GCA_964559905.1 uncultured Aquiflexum sp. | reverse complement strand
TCCACATAACATCAAATCAACAGCTAAGCTACTCATAACAAAGAAATTTTGTATAATTTACTACAAAAGGACATAGAAGTCAATTAATTAACTCATTGGTTACAATTTTGATTAAAGAAATTCCAAAAATCTTGACAGTATTCCGGATTAACTTGTGAAATATGCCATATCGTTAGATATTTGCGCACTGAAAAATAAAGAAAATGATAGTAAAAACTAAAAAATATCAATTAGAGACCGGTACTTACATCAAAGCAGGTTTGGCAAATATTTTAAGAGAGCAATGGTGGGTGATTCTTATAGCTATAGCAATTGGTTGCGGTTATTTTTGGATTGCATCATGGTGGTGGATCAGCATGGCGATTTTGGCCTATGCCTTATATTGGCTTTTTTGGGTCATCCAATTTGCAGGCGTAACCCAAATGGAACAGAATAAAGTGATTTTTGAAAAAATGTCTTACGAAATAGACAGCAGACAGATTTTAATGAAACTAAATGCCAAGCAAGGGATGCCTATCAAATGGGATATGATCAAAAAAGCCGAAGTCAAAAAGGATGCTTTTATTCTTACCATGTCCAAAGCACAATTTATCCATCTGCCATTCAAGATTTTCAACTCCGAAAACGATAAAAAATTCGTCGAATCGATTCTGAAAAGAAAAAATTACATACAATAAAAAAAGCCCCATCTTTGGGGCTTTTTTTATTACAATCACAATTCAATTACATGGAAGGAAGAATTACTGTATCAATCACGTGTACTACCCCATTTGAGGCTTCGATATCAGCTGTGGAAACTGTTGCGTTATTTACCATAGCTTTACCGTCTTTCAAAGTGATGGTAACATCTCCGCCCTGTACTGTTTTTGCTTTCATTCCATTTTTCAAATCTTTGGAATAAACTTTTCCTGCCACTACATGGTAAGTCAAAACTGCTACCAATTGGGCCTTATTTTCAGGCTTCAATAAATTTTCAACAGTTCCTGCCGGCAATTTTGCAAATGCCTCGTTTGTTGGCGCAAAAACAGTAAATGGTCCGTCTCCTTTCAAAACATCCACCAAATCACCGGCTTTTACAGCAGCGACTAAAGTAGAAAGAAATTCTGTCTGAACTGCCAAATCAACAATATCCGCATCAGGATTAACAGATGCATTTTTGTTGGCAGTAAATGCTGAGGTCACAAAAAAAGTAACCAGCAAAGCAAAGGTCATTAATTTTTTCATAGTAATAATAGTTTTGGTTAGATAATATAAAGACCAAAACCTATCATATTGTTTTTCAATTACTTGTGAATTTTTGTTAATAGTTTTTCACTTACGGTAAGCAGTCGTTGGTTTATAAAAAATGGGAGTTTGGATTGTTTTTCTCACGTTATTTTTATTTTGTCAAATATAAAAGTGAAGAAAAACCTGATAGGTTTAATGATTAGAAAGTATCAAAAATCAATATTGGTCCATCAACCTTTTTTCCGGGCATTTGCCCAAATGCTGTATAGCTTAATATCATTATCTATGTATCCGCTTTCTTGCACGTATCCAAATATTGTATTCTCAACCTTGAGATTTTCGAAATGTCATTTATATAGTTACTTTTTTTGTCAAAAAAAGTAACCAAAAAAGTCAAGACTGCGGATTCCTATCAACGCGCAAGGCCAATGCCGCCCCGGCCCGCAGTCCTTCCCTCCCGCCTCAACCCAAAAAATTCAATCAAGATTAAGGATTATGGCTAAACAAACCCACGTGCAATAATGCGGACAGTCAAATTACTTAAATGTAAATTAAAAATCTTGGTTGTGACTTTCATATCACCTCAAAAAATAATCTTTTCCAATAAGGATCGAGGAGCTAGTTAGTAAGCCGTTCTTTGAAAAATCTACCCTGAATTTATACTGATCCATTCAAGTACCTTTTTTTTTGGAGGCTAGTGTTTTTTATTGTCTTGTAGTGTCAAGTGCTGCCTTTTGTTTCTTCTTGAACTTTACTTCAACATTTGGATTTAATCTTTTAACGTCATTGATAAATTAAATCTACCCGATCAAGATTTTTAGGAGAAGCTTTAATTATTTTGCAGGATGCAGATCAGACTTATCGCCGTCGGCAAAACAGACCATTCCGCTATCCAAACCCTTTTGGAGGAGTTTATCAAGCGTTTGGGATTTTATATCAAGTTTGAATTGGAAATTATTCCCGATCTGAAAAATTCCAAAAACCTGTCCGAAGCAGCCCAAAAGGAAAAAGAAGGAGAACTTATTCTGAAAAAAGTACAGTCCTCAGATGAATTGGTTTTGCTGGATGAACAGGGAAAGCAATATTCCTCCGTGGATTTTTCAGATTATCTCCAAAAGAAAATGAATTCAGGCCTGAAGCAATTGATTTTCGTGATTGGAGGGCCTTATGGTTTTTCAGAAAGCGTATACCATAGAGCCAATGGCAAAATCTCTCTTTCCAAAATGACTTTTTCCCATCAAATGGTCAGGGTATTTTTTGTAGAACAGTTGTACCGGGCTTTTACTATTTTAAAAAATGAGCCCTACCACCATCAGTGATTGATTTTATTTCAAAATGCTCTCGACACTTATTTTCCTCACTTTTATTTTTCTCCAATCTTCGGAATCTTCTGTCCATG
>CAZLJT010000071.1:0-12002 GCA_964559905.1 uncultured Aquiflexum sp. | reverse complement strand
ATAGGATAATTGCGGAAATCCGCTGGAGCGTTTTTCTGAACTTTGCGCAATGACAATCGGATTCCCCAACCTTCCTTGGGAATTGACCTTTCTACCCATAATTTTTCCTTCTTCCATCCAGGTGACAAAAGCTGTTTCTTGATTGATCATGGCAATGCTTACTCTTCCAATGGTTTTTCCCATGTCTATTTTAATGGGGGGAGCAAAGTTTTTACCGTTATTCTCTGAAAATGCTACTTTTACTTCGGGACGATCATTGGCTGCCGAATACCATACTACTCCTACGTGATTTTTCCATGCAGAAATTTTTGGGCCATTGACAGGGCAAGCGGCAATCTCCCAAAGGTCCATATGTACAGGAAAGGTTTCTGACCAGTTCTGTTCTTCCCATTTTACCAGACCCAAGTCCCTGATTTCGGTTTCTGACCGATCCCTAAAGACAATGATGGGACCTTCATCTGTCATGGTTGAACTGGTCTGACAACAGTCACAGACTCTTTCATCAAGCTCCCAATCACTGATTTTGGTTCCTTTGGAATCCAATAGGGCTGCTCTTACACTCATTTGACCTTGATGTCCATGGTCATGTCCTGTATGACCTGATCCTGTATTCCTGCCATCCAACCAGGAAATCAGCATATTTTCTCCCCAGGGAGTCATTGAAACAAAGCCATGTTCTGTCTGTGTTTGGTCATCATGTAGCTTGGAAGGAATGGTCCAGTCTGTTCCGTTTTTTGAAGTAGTGGTCATGATATCGTATGCAAAAGTACCCGGACCACTTTTTTGAAGAAAAAAGGCAATTAAAGTCCCATCTTCAAACGAAGATATTTGTGGATAATCAGCCCAATTCACAAACCAATCATCGCCCTTAGCAATCAATGCCGCTTCTGACCATACATTCCCGTCCCAAGATGAGAATTTCAAATTATTATTTTGTTCTGTTTTTTCTATCCAGGAGAGATAGGTTTTTCCGTCTTTGCTAGAATAAAGAAAAGGTTCTTCCATATGAATGCTATCCGCTGAAAGAACCTGACTGAGTTCAACGTTTGGAAGTCCATTTTCTACAGGCTTTTCAGAGCATGAAAAAAGGCACCAAAAACATAACAAAGTCAGAAAATTGAATGCTCTCATTTTTTTTGTGTTGTATCAATCTGTTACTACCATTTTGAATCCTTCCCCATGTATGGTTATGATCTGTACCTTCGGATCTTCTTTTAGGATTTTCCGGATTTTACTGAGGTAGACATCCATACTTCTTGCGTTGAAATAAGAGTCGTCGCCCCAGATCTGCTTCAATGCATGGCTGCGGTTCACCAGTTTATTCATTTCAGAAGCCAGGAGTCTCATGAGCTCATTCTCTTTGGATGTAAGCTTATGGGTTCCTGATGGACCGATGATGTATTGCTCATCATAATGGAGTTCGAAGGCTCCAAAGTTGTAGACTTTCAAAGTGTTTACCTCTTCCGATTTTTGGGTTCGCCTGAGAATTGCAGCAATCCTCAAGAGTAATTCCTCCATACTAAAAGGTTTGGTAATGTAATCATCAGCACCGATTTTAAGCCCTTCTATGATATCTTCTTTTAGATTTTTGGCTGTGAGGTAAATAATTGGCAGGTCCTCCTGTACTTTTTTGATCTCTTTGCCCAATGTGAAACCGTCCTTCTTTGGCATCATGATGTCCAGAATGGCCAATCCGAATTTATCTTTTTTGAATTTTGACCAGCCCTCTTCTCCATCTCGGCATAAAGTGGTTTCATAACCTTTCATTGTCAGGTATTCCTGAAGGATATCTCCCAAATTGGGATCATCTTCCACGACTAGAAGTTTTGCTTTGTTCATTGTTTTTTGGGGAGTTTGAGGGTGAAGATACTTCCTTTTCCTGGTTCACTGTTAACTGTAATTTCGCCTTTATGTGCTTCGGTCATGGTTTTTACATAAGCCAAGCCGAGCCCAAATCCTTTTACATCATGTAAATTTCCAGTGGGAACCCTATAAAATTTATCAAATATTTTTTTCACTGATTCTTTGGACATGCCGATACCGTTATCTTTTACAGATACAAATAAGCTTCCATTTTGATCCCAGGACTTGATTTCGATGTTTGGTTTATCTTTGGCGTACTTAATGGCATTATCCAAAAGATTATTGATTATATGGGAGATATGGAATGAATCCGCTTCCAAATAAGGTTCTTTCAATTCAGAAAGTAATTCAATTTTTCCACCCTTGTTTTCCACCTGCAAACCAATATGTTGTCTCGCATTTTCGAGTATATCGTCCATGTTTACTTTTTCCAACTTGAGTTTGAAGTCTTTCTTATCCAAAGTGGCAGACTGAAGTACTTTTTCCACTTGGGATCCCAGTCTAGTATTTTCATCTTTGATGATACTCAAATATCTCTTCCTAAAAGATTCCTGATTCAAGAGTTCAGGATCCTGCAGGGCTTCCACTGCCAGGCTTACCGTGGCAATGGGAGTTTTGAACTCATGCGTCATGTTATTGATAAAATCATTTTTGATATCTGACAGTTTTTTCTGTCTGATGATGACTTTAATGGCATAAATAAAACAAAATATTACGATACCGATAAACAAAAGAGAACTCAATACCGGTAGCCAGATCTGACGGAATATGTAAGCTTTTTTGGTTGGAAAATGTACAATTAGGTAATTCTCTTTTCCCAATATGTCACTTGGAAAAAGCCGGGCCTGTATTCCGTTTGAAACCAGCCTGCTGGAATCTATGAGGCTGGAGATTGGAATAAGCATGCCTTTGTCATCAAGGATTCCCAGATCAAAAGATTCCCCAATCCCCCTTTCTTTGAGGTTGTTTTTAAGGTATTTACGTACCTGCGAAGTATCCATTCTGGATAGCACATCTCTTTGGCCTTCCAGCAGTTCCTCCCAGGCCCTGTTCATAAATTCTATTTTGATATTCGCATTTCTTATTTTTTCCAAGGCATCCTTGGGGACATTATATTCCTCTATATAATCAGAAGGTCTATTGATACCATATCTTCTTCTAAAGGTTGTTTCTGCCTGATTGAGATACTGATACTGTCTTTCGCGTTCCTGTAAGAGGATTTCCATTTCATCGGGAGTAAAAATGGTCGATGCGATCTCCGGAGTCAGATATGTAAAAAAATTGTCAAGGTCTGAAAAGACTGATAAATCCACCCCTCTTGATTCTATAAGCCTTCTGAAGCTTTGACTGATCTGGGGAATTTGCTGCTGTAAAATGGAATCCATCATGGAAGGCCTTCTTGTATTGATGGGCCTTTGTCTTACCTGAACGACAATGGGCTCAATCCTTTGGAACATGGATTGCTGCAACAGGGTGTCCTTAGCGAGATAGCTTAAAAAAATATCACTTGTTTCTCCTTTGTCCACCTGTGAAACCGTAGCTGCCAGTGATTGGTAAACTGTCTGTTCAAACCTTTCTTCATTGATCCTAAGTGCATTGCTTACCCAATAGTATTGGAATCCAATAAGACCAATGCTGGCTATGGACATCAATACTATGATCAGTTTCATCTTGGACTTAGACATTCTGTAAATTTAACGCTTATTGGATGGGATGATAAATGCTTAACGTTATTTAACGCAAAGAAAGGTTGATTCGGTTCGATATCGATTTCCAAACTTAAATAAATGCGGTAACCTCCGAATAAAAAGATTGGTTTTCTGTATTCGAGTGGAGTCTTTTTTATTGTAGTTCAATCAGTATCTTTGCGATTCAATAATGAGTTAAATGAACTTCGAAGATCAGAAATATCGAATTCAGGGAATTCCCTTGACTGAAATTGCCAATACTTTTGGCACACCTTTGTATGTATATGATGGGCAAAAAATCCTGGATAAAGTAGCCCTTTTGAAACAGGCTTTTTCCCAGGTTAATATGAAAATCAAATATGCCACCAAAGCACTTTCCAATATCAATATTCTAAAATTGATGAAGAAAGCAGGCACAGGGGTAGACGCTGTTTCAATAGAGGAAGTGAAACTTTGCTTACATGCTGGTTTTGTACCCCATGAAATCATGTATACGCCAAATAGTGTCTCCTTTGCCGAAATCCAATTGGCGGTGGAAATGGGGGTGATGATCAATATTGACAACATTCCCATGTTGGAACACTTTGGGACTTTTTATGGCAATAGTGTTCCTGTTTGCATCAGACTTAACCCCCACATTTTGGCCGGAGGCAATGCGAAAATCTCAGTAGGACATATTGATAGTAAATTCGGCATTTCCATACTTCAGCTGAAGCATGTATTAAAAGTGGTACAGGCTTATGATTTAAATGTTATAGGCCTTCATGTACATACAGGATCTGATATTTTGGATGCCACTGTTTTTCTAAAAGGTGCTGAGATTTTGTTTGATGCGGCAAGAGAATTCAAGGGTTTGAAATTTCTTGATTTTGGAGGCGGTTTCAAAGTAGCCTATAAGCCAGGTGATGTTGCTACTGACATAATGGATGTTGGGGAAAAAGTATCTGAGGCTTTCAATAATTTTTGTAAAGAATATGGTTCTGAACTGGAGATTTGGTTTGAACCGGGTAAGTTTTTGGTTTCCGAAGCAGGATTGCTTTTGGTTCAGGTCAATGTGGTCAAATCAACTCCCGCTTCCACTTTTGTAGGGGTAAATTCCGGATTGAATCATCTTATACGCCCGATGATGTATGATGCTTATCATGATGTTGTCAATATTTCAAAAGTAGATGGGCCGGAACGGGTGTATACCATTGTGGGCTATATCTGTGAAACTGATACTATCGCAGCAGACCGAAAACTGAAGGAAGTTCAGGAAGGGGATATTTTGGCTATAAAAAATGCAGGAGCCTATGGATTCAGTATGTCCTCCAATTATAATTCAAGACTGAAGCCTGCAGAAATATTAGTATTGAACGGGCAGCCACATCTCATCAGGGAAAGAGAAGAGTTTGAAGATGTATTGAGACACCAAATTGATTTGGGTCTTTGAGTATTTAATAGATAAAAAAATATTCCTCAAGCGTAAAACCATTGAAAATCCGGCCAATTCATGGTCGGATTTTTTTATTTTTTTCAATTCCATTTTCAGCATTTGCTTCAGATTCAGGACATTTTGCGAGACGCTTAAAAAAAATGGATTTTTTTTTAATTTTTTAATCAAAGTAGCCATTTTCAGTTTATATCCTAAAAAAAGCATATCCTCTTTCAGATTTTGAAATTCGCATTTCGTTGAAGCTCATTCCCTTGAAAGAGCAATGAAAATCAGCTTGACTTGGATTTCAGAATATTTGTTTTTTTGGAATTAAATTCTTTTAATTATCAAATCACCCATATATATAGAAATATCATTTTGTTTTATATCAATTACATAAAATATTATTTCTATTTATAAAAAGCAGTTTTTCACCTTTTAATGACAGATTTTAAATGGCGAACTGCAACATTCTTTAATTATCGTTTTTGAAATGAAAAGGCATTTAATCAGTTTAAAAATTTTATGTTTCCTGATTTTTTTTCAGGGGTTTGGCCTGTTTGGACATGCCCAGATGATTGATTTTCCCGATTTTTTAAGTACTTCCAAGAATGTGATTGAACCGCATAAGAAGTTGGGCGCGGTTACCAGAATTAAAACCGGCCCTGACAACACAATCATGAGTGTGATTGTAAGCGGTCAATTGGCTTTGTGTTCGCATGCCGATAGGGGACATATAATTTTGGAAGTGAATGGAGGATTACCTCCTTATACCTTTAGATGGAATAATCTGGAAACAGTCCAGAACCGGTATGATCTTTTGTCGGGAACTTATTCTGTATGGATTCAGGATAGTTTGGGGAATCAAGTCAGGGAAAGGATAATTATTCAACCCCCTTATCCCCTTGAAATAGAGATGTCCGAAATCAAGGAAACAAGCTGCTTGGGCAATAATGACGGAGAGGCCAAAATCAATATACTCAAAGGAAGGGGAGAACCTTATAAAATTGAATGGAGTCACGGCTTGAAAAACCAATTACATGCAAAAAATCTTAAAAACGGCACCTATTCGGTAAAAGTATCAGATCAGTTTGATTGCAGCAAAACAATCTATTTTGAAATAAAATCCAATTCGGAAGCAATGGAGATTTCTGAATCGGTCAATCACGTTTCCTGTAGCAGTGGAGAAGATGGGGCTGTTTCCATTGATGTCAAAGGAGGAAGCGCACCCTATACTTTCAGTTGGTCAAACGGTGCAGTTACGAATGAAATCAAAGGATTGGCACCCGGTGATTATCAGGTGTTGATCAAAGATCAAAAAGGATGCAGTATTTCAAAAACCTTTAAAATAAATGCTGCTGTTCCTTTGGAAATTTCAAGCGAAGTGAAATCAGATTTACTTTGTTTCAATTCTGAGGAAGGAGAAATCTCACTGAATATGGATGGAGGAACAGCGCCTTACACCTATAAATGGTCAAATGGGGCAGATACCAAGGATATCCAAAATCTCGGAACAGGAGAATATCATGTAAAAGTCACAGATGCCAAGGGGTGTTTTGTTGAAAAAACTTTTGATATAACAGGTCCTGAAAAATTGACGGCTAAAATTGAGACGGCATTGGATATCAATTGTGAGCTTGGAGAGGCTAAAGGTGTAGCATGGGTTAGTATTCAGGGTGGCAAGTCGCCTTATCAGGTCAAATGGCAAAACGGCACTACGGATTCAAGAGAAATAGAAATAGGAGATGAGAGAGAAATCACTGTTGAGATAACAGATTCCTTTGGTTGTTCTGTTTCTGAAACTATCATGGTTGATTTTTCTACTATTGCTGCGGCGGATAGGCTTGACTTTAATTACAGGAAACTTCAATTTGCCGGAGAGGATGAGATACTTGTAGATGAACCGTTGTTGTTTGAAAGTGCGATTGCTGAGGATTTTATTGCTTGGGAATGGGATTTTGGGGACGGCACCAAATCGCATGAAAAAGACCCGATCCATATCTTTAAAAATCCAGGAGAATTCGAAGTGGTTTTGCGTGCTTTTGATATGTATGGATGCTCATCTGTATTAACCGAAGAAGTCAGAATTAATCAGCATGAAGAATTCTTTTTAATGCCAAATGCTTTTTCTCCCAATGGAGACGGATTGAACGATAAGTTCCATCCTGTTGCAAAAGGAATTGCGGGGTATACAATGGATATTTTCAATTATTGGGGTGAACATGTATATTCAAATGCCGATCGGGACAGTGAAGGATGGGATGGATTTTTAAATGGGCAGGTATTACCTAATGGCAATTATATTTACAAAGTGCATTATTCAACATCCAAGGGGGAGAAAGTTCAAAAAACCGGAACAGTTACACTCTTGAGATAAAACAAAATTCTTTTGGTTAGCTTTATCATAGGGATTATAAATATTCTTATGAGAAAGAAATTAAGACTTATTTTGGGAGATCAGTTGAATCTCAACCATTCATGGTTTAAGGAAAGTGATCGAAACATTCTTTATGTTTTGATGGAATTGGGACAGGAGACAAGCTATGTCAGGCACCATATTCAGAAGGTTGTAGGATTTTTTTTAGCCATGAGAAATTTCGCAGATGAGCTTCAAAAGCAAGGTCACCAGGTGTTGTATTTGGAGCTTGATTCCAAAAGCAATACCCAAAGCTTAACTGACAATCTCTCCTTGATCATCGAAAATAATGAGATTGAACACTTTGAGTATCTACTTCCTGATGAATTCAGATTGGATCAGCAATTGAAGGAATTCTGTAGTTCTTTGAATATTTCTTTTTCGAGTCATGATACAGAGCATTTCATTACCACTAGAAACTTTTTGGCAGATTTTTTTAGAAATAAGAAAACCTACCTCATGGAGACTTTTTATAGAGAAATGAGAAAGCAATACGATGTTTTGATGGATGGCGGAGAGCCACTTTCCGGAAAATGGAACTTTGATCAGGAAAACCGGAATAAATTCAAAGATCCATTACTACTTAAATCGCCGAAGATTTTCCCAAAAGATGTTTCCTCGATAGTAGCCAAATTAAAGGAAATGGGAATTGATACGATTGGGGAGATTAATGAAAAGAATTTTGGTTGGCCGGTTTCCAGAGAGGAGAGTTTAGCGGTATTGGACCATTTTTGTTCTGAATTATTGCCTTATTTTGGAGAGTATCAGGATGCCATGTATTCGGATGATGTCTTTTTGTTCCATAGCAGATTAAGCTTTAGCCTCAATAGCAAAATGATTTCACCCTTGGAAGTGGTTCAAAAGGTGGAGTCCTATTGGGAGGGTAGACAGGAAAAAATCTCTATAGCACAGGTAGAAGGCTTTATCAGGCAGATTATTGGTTGGAGAGAATATATGAGGGGTGTTTATTGGGCAAAAATGCCGGAGTATGGCAAAATGAATTTTTTTGGGCATGACAGGAAATTGCCGGGATTCTTCTGGACTGGCGAAACGAAGATGAATTGCATGAAGCATAGCATAGACCAATCCTTGAAAGTAGCTTATGCGCATCACATTCAGCGTTTGATGGTAACCGGGAATTTTGCCTTGTTGGCAGGAATCCATCCTGATGAAGTGGACGATTGGTACTTGGGAATCTATATCGATGCCATTGAATGGGTGGAAATGCCAAATGCAAGAGGAATGAGCCAATTTGCGGATGGAGGCATAGTGGGGACAAAGCCTTATGTATCTTCGGCAAATTATATTGATAAGATGAGCAATTATTGCAAAAGTTGCTATTACGATAAAAAAGAGAAAGTCGGTAATAAGGCATGCCCATTCAATAGCTTTTATTGGCATTTTTATCACAGGAATGAAGAAAAATTATCCAAAAATCCCAGGATTGGGATGGTGTACAGGACTTGGGAAAAGATGAAAAACAAATCAGAAATTCTGGAACAGGCAGAGGAGTACCTGCGCGATATTGAGAAACTATAACGTTGGATGATTATCTGATAATTTTTTTATATCGTTCCATTATTCCAAGGACTTCATTTTTGGGCAAAGCTTTGACATTTTTCCCGTCTTTTCCGGACATATCTTCCGCAGCAAACAATGAATTGATGATGGCCTCTTCAGTGGCTTCGATAGTAGCCAGAAAAAGGGAACTCAAATCATCATTTCTAAGGAACTTGCCTTCTTCAAGAGTCAGCGATTTTTCCTGATGTCTGATTCTGTTTTCTACGTTAGTTGAAAATGCAATAACATAATCTCCGGATCCATTTGAAGCAATGCCACCTGTTTTTGCCAAGCCCATCATAGCCCTTTGCGCCATTCTTTTTAGGTTTCTATCACTGATAGGTGCATCTGTTGCAATGATGATCATGCAGGATCCATCGACTGATGCCAGGTGATCCATGAAGCTGTATTTTCCTAATTCAACGCCCACGGGCACTCCATCTATTTGTAGGACACCTCCGAAATTGGTTTGTACCAGCACGCCTACTGTATAACCGCCCAATGTTTTAGGTAGTTTTCTGGAAGATGTCCCAATTCCGCCTTTGAACCCAAAACATACTGTCCCTGTGCCTGCACCTACATTTCCTTCTTTAACCAAACCTGTTTTAGCAGATTCAATAGCAGATAAAACATGCTCTTTGCTGATATGTTGACCACGGATATCATTGAGATAGCCATCATTTGTTTCGCCGACCACTGCATTTACTGATTGAACCTGTTCATTTCCTGTTTGATGGATGGTGTAATCGATTATTCCCTGAATGCCTGCAGCTATACTCATCGTATTGGTCAGGATAATAGGACTCTCTATATTTCCCAATTCTTCGATCTGAGTACTCCCCACCAATTTGCCAAAGCCATTTCCCACAAAAACGGCAGCAGGAACTTTTTCTTGAAATAGGTTTCCATTGTGAGGTAGGATTGCGGTCACTCCTGTTCTGATTGATTCTCCCTCGTTTTTGGTAAAATGACCTACTAAAACACCTTCGACATCTGTAATGGAATTATTGGCTCCAATAGGTAGCACTCCGATGTGAATTCCAAAATCCCTAGCCCTTTGTTGGGCACTTAATGAGTTCAAAGTCATAAATAGAATTGATATGGCAGGTATTAAAAGGAAATTTTTGAACATGTTAGGAAATAATGATTGTCTTTAAAGTCCCATAATAAACGTCGGCAAAATAGGTTAAATGGTATCAGAACCACTTCAATAACCCTTCAATAATCTTTTTTCCGGTAAATCCATAAGGAGGGTAAAGAGGTTTTGTTGCAGTCATGCCAACTCTTTGCTTCATAATTGCCTTTTCATTGCTGAAAGCCAAAAAGCCATAGTATCCATGTGATTTTCCTATTCCACTGTTGTTTATGCCGCCAAAAGGCAGTTCATTTTGGAGAAAGTGAATGGCACAATCATTTGCAACTGCTCCGCCTGAAGAAGTTTCTTTGAATACCCTTTTGATGGTGTTATTATCATTGGAAAAAACGTAAAGAGCCAGTGGTTTTGGCTTAAGGTTGATATAAGTGATTGCCTCTTCCAAATCAGCGTATCCCAAAACGGGCAGTATAGGTCCGAATATTTCCTCTTGAATGATATCCATATCTTCTGTCAACCCGGTGATGATGGTCGGTTCAATGTAATTGTCGCTTGCGTTGATCAATCCACCATAGACCTTCCTTGCTCCTTTCAATTCAGCATCGGTAAGCAGGTTTTTGATACGGTCAAAATGTTTGGAGTTTACTATTCGGGCATAATCTTTCGATTGTTCAATTCCTTTTTTTCCCGGATTAAACATCTGCTCGGTTTTTTCTTTCAAATGATTCATGAAATTATCCTTGATGGATTCATGTACCAATACATAATCAGGAGCTATGCATGTTTGGCCACAGTTTAAAAATTTGCCATACACTATTTTTTCAGCTGCATCGCTCAGTTCTGCATCAGAATCGACAATGGCAGGTGATTTCCCCCCAAGTTCCAAGGTTATAGAACTCAAATGCTCAGAAGCCGCCTTCATAATGATTTTGCCAACTGACGGACTGCCGGTAAAAAAGATATGATCAAATGGTTTGGAAAGCAATAATTGGGACACATTGACTTCACCTTCAAAAACAGCAACTACACTTTGGTCAAAAGTCTCTTCCGCCAATCTTCTGATCAAAGCAGAAGTATGTGGGGTCAATTCTGAGGGTTTTATGATTGCGGTACAGCCTGCTGCAATTGCCGAAACCAATGGTCCAAGTGCTAAATTGAACGGGTAATTCCAAGGGGCAATAATCAGAGAGGTACCTTTTGGCTCATATTGTATAGCAGAGCTACTGCCTAGCATAGTAATGGGAGTGGGTACCTTTTTGGATTTCATCCAGCCTTCCAAGTGTTTGATGGCATGATTGATTTCATTGGTCACCACATATATTTCGCTGACATCAATTTCAGGGTATGGTTTTTTAAAATCAGCATGGACAGCTCTTCGGATATCCTCCTGATTTAATTTGATCCATTCAAGCATTTTCTTTAATAAGGATATTCTCAATAAAGAAGTGCTGCTCCGTAATTTTAAAGATTGATTTTTTTGGGCCGAAAAGACAGCATCAATCTGTTGCTTGATCAATTCTTCATGTGCAAGTAGCATATATCGATGGTCAATAATTTAGTTTAAGTTTGCTTTTATCCTATTTACATCGGATTGAATTAATAATCAATGAAAGTATGTAAAACCTGATAAACAAATTCTTTGAATGGCCGTTTCTACTAGTTCAAAAGTATTTATTAATTATGAATTGGAGTATGGAAAGGATCATTCCTCAAAGTTTATTGGGAGATGGTCAAAGATTAAGGTTAATGAAAGAGTACCTTAAGCAATTAAAAGAACAAAAATCAATTAAATCAAAAAAGGCTTGAGAAAGCCTTTTTTTATTGCCTAAAGCCACTTATATTTCCAAGTTTTTACTTTTCATATGTCACGTTAAATGCAAAAAAATGCATTTTAAATAAAATTTTTTGAAAAATATTTGGAAATGAAAAACATTTAAATGTATTTTTACACCTGATAATTGTATTTCA
>CAZLJT010000070.1:0-14683 GCA_964559905.1 uncultured Aquiflexum sp. | reverse complement strand
GTCAGTTTGGTATTTTTTCTCACTTTCAACAACCTCAAAGAGCTTTTTGGAATTGAAGATTTGAATACTGGAACAGTGGTTTCATTTCTTTTAGTCGGAACAGTTCTTTTCCTTATTGCTTGGGGCACAGGCAAAATGGTAACAAATAATCTAGAAGGAGAAATTTCATTGAAGGAAAATGAGAAAAAAGAATTAAAAGCAAAACTGTACGATATGGAGCAGGGAATAAAACTCCAAAATATCGAGAGGAAAATCGACCAAGTGGAAGATGACAAAGACCCCTCTGTTATCAAACCGAGACAAAATTTTAAATAAGCTAAAATAATTTTTGGTAAAATTTATTATCTTAGGAAACCACTTTGGTTTCCTTTTTTCATACAATTAATTTTAGCATATGGTCGCAAAAACTTTTGGTAGCGCGGTATCAGGTGTCGATGCCAAGCTAATCACTATAGAAGTGAATGTCGGACAGGGAACAAGTTTTTTCATGGTGGGCTTACCAGACAGTGCAGTAAAAGAAAGTCAGCAACGGGTCGAATCAGCACTCAAATATTATGGCTACCGGATGCCCAGACAAAAAGTCGTGGTCAACTTGGCACCTGCGGATATCCGCAAAGAAGGCTCGTCGTACGATTTGCCTATAGCACTTGGAATCCTAAAAGCATCTGAACAGGTTCTTTTCCCGGATCTTGAAAATTACATCATCATGGGAGAATTGTCACTTGATGGCAATCTTAGACCCGTTAAGGGGAGTTTACCGATTGCAATAGAGGCTAGAAAGAATGGATTCAAAGGTTTTATACTACCTGAGGAAAATGCTTCAGAGGCTTCAATTGTAAACAATATTGATATAATTGGAGTACGAACCTTGGAAGATGCCATCCGCTTTCTTGAAGGCGAGTTGGAAATTCCTCCTTTGGTCACGGACACCAGGGATATTTTTTATAACTCCTTAAAGGAGTTTGAATTTGATTTTGCAGATGTCCAAGGTCAGGAAAACATCAAAAGAGCTATGGAAATCGCTGCTGCAGGCGGCCACAATGTAATCATGATTGGTCCTCCAGGGGCTGGTAAAACTATGCTGGCAAAACGGCTTCCCTCAATTTTGCCTCCGCTATCTTTACAGGAGGCATTGGAGACCACCAAGATCCATTCAGTAGCCGGAAAGTTGGGTAAAAACGCTTCTTTAATTGCGCAAAGGCCATTTAGATCTCCCCACCATACTATCAGTGATGTGGCACTTGTAGGCGGCGGAGGAAATCCCCAGCCCGGTGAAATTTCACTTTCCCATAATGGGGTGTTATTTTTGGATGAATTACCGGAATTCAAAAGAACTGTTTTGGAAGTAATGAGACAGCCTTTGGAAGAAAGGAAAGTGACTATTTCAAGAGCTAAGGTATCTGTGGACTATCCTGCAAATTTTATGTTGATAGCCAGTATGAATCCCTGCCCTTGTGGCTACTATAACCATCCTGAAAAAGAATGTGTCTGTGGACCGGGAATTGTGCAACGATATCTGAATAAGATCAGCGGCCCGTTATTGGACAGGATTGATTTGCACGTGGAAGTGACTCCTGTAAAATTTGAAGAAATGACTTCCAATAGAAAGTCAGAATCAAGCAAATCTATCAGGGAAAAAGTAATTATTGGGCGGGAGGTTCAGATGAAAAGATTCAAAAACAATCCCGAAGTCTTTTGCAATGCTATGATGCCTTCCCATATGGTAAAGGAAATCTGTAAGATCAATGAGGCAGGAAAGGCATTATTGAAAACTGCCATGGAAAGATTAGGCCTATCAGCCAGGGCATATGACCGCATTCTGAAAGTATCCCGGACCATAGCTGATTTGTCACAAAGCAATGACATCAAAGTGGAGCATCTTGCGGAAGCTATTCAATATAGAAGTTTAGATAGAGAAGGCTGGGCGGGATAATATTTTTCTATATCCTTCCTCAAAAAAATCTTAAACTTTCAAATAGTTTTATCAATATTTTCATATTTAAAAATCTTTGACTACTTTCGAAGACATACGAACGAGTTGCTTTTTCTGTCACCCTTTTTAAGCTTACCCTTAATAAAAGTTTAAAGGCTGTTTTTGGACAGCCTTTATTTATCTAAAGCTTGATCAAGATCCTCCAACAAATCATCTAAGTGTTCCAGACCCACTGATACCCTCAACAAATTTTGGGGTGTTTTTGTATCAGGACCTTCCACAGCAGCCCTTCTTTCAATCAGACTTTCGACACCTCCCAAGCTTGTGGCATGTGTAAAGAACTTTAATTTAGAAATGACTCTATCAGCATCTTTGGCAGTTCCGGAAACCTTAAAAGACAACATCCCTCCGAAACCAGACATTTGAGCAGCAGCAGTAAGGTGATTGGGATGAGAAAGCAAACCTGGATAATAAACTTTATCTACTTTAGGATGCTGTTGAAGAAAGGTGGCAATTATACCAGCATGTTCAGCATGACCTCTCATACGATAGGGTAGAGTCTTGATACTCCTGGTCAGCATATAACAATCAAATGGCGAAGGAACTGCACCTCCCACTTGCTGAACCATTTTTATTCTTTCCCATAAACCTTCTTTAGATTTTGTAATCAAAGCTCCTCCAAGAATATCACTGTGGCCACCTAGATATTTGGTTGTACTGTGCATCACAAAATCAGCACCTAACAGTAATGGGTTCTGAAAAACCGGAGTCGCAAATGTATTGTCACAGGCCACTTTGATATGCTTTTCCTTAGCAATCTCACAAATCTGCCTGATATCTGAAATCTGCAACAATGGATTAGATGGGCTTTCCACCCAAATCAGTGCGGTTTTTGAATTGATACCATCTGCAACATTATTGACATTGGTCATATCTACAAAAGTCACTTCAAGTATTCCTTTGAATACATTCAACAACAAACTCCTCAACCCATGGTACATGTCGTCCGGGGCAACGATATGGCTCCCTGGATTAAGAGATTGAAAAACTGACATACCTGCAGCATTGCCCGAAGAGAAGGCCGCCGCTGCTGCACCATGCTCCAATTTTGACAAAACCTGCTCCAAAGCCAGACGGTTGGGATTATTTGCTCTGGAATAGATCGGCGAACCTTCCGAGTGTTCAAAAGTAGTTGAAAGTGTGATCGGTTGAACTGCGGGCCTGTTTTTATCTTCTATGATAGTACCTGCATGTATGGCAATTGTTTCTAATTTCATCGTATTCTGTCAACTGATCTTACAAGCATTTCATCTTTTCGAATAAACCTATTGGCTAATAAATTCATGATCATTCCAGCAAAAATAGCCCAAAATCCCAGCACAAATGCACCATTGGACTGAGGATTAATCAATTCATTCGCCGAATGGGAAGTCCAAATAATGACCCCTATATTGATGACCATTGCCAAGGAATTCATCATATTCAAAAACATTTGTCTTGTACGGTTTTTGTATTGAAAAATACTGAACAATGCCAAAGCCATTGAGATTGAAGCCAGAATGGCAATAAAGATTTTTAATTCGGATTCTATCACCTCACCTGATTCGACGTCAATGGTGCTAAGGCTCCAGGCAGTGAGTGTTGCCATTTGGGTCTGACTTGGATTTACCTGTTGCCAAATCGGGAATATCAGTACCAACACCATGGACACTGCAACCAAAAACAAAAAGACTGTTTGGATTCTTTGTATCATCTCAATTAAAGTTTTGACAAAGTAACAGGGTTATTTGTTGAATCGCAAGGATTGGATAAATGGTCATTTGAATTTGATACAGAATAGTATCTTTGTACGACCAAAATGGAAAACTATCGTTACTTTCTAGAACTCTCCTATAAAGGAACCCATTACCATGGGTGGCAAATTCAAAAAAACGCCAATACCATACAGGCAGAACTGGAGAAAGCTATCTCCATAATTCTGAAAAAAAACACGGCCATTATGGGAAGTGGTAGAACAGATACCGGAGTACATGCATTACAGCAATACGCTCATTTTGATTCGGAAGTATTATTGGATGAAAAGGATTTTCTTAAAAAACTCAATTCCCTGGTTCCAAGAGATATCGCCGTTTATTCTCTTAAAAAAGTAAAAGAAGAAGCCCATGCACGCTTTGATGCGATCTGGAGAAGTTATATTTATCGGATCAATTTAAGAAAAAGCCCATTCGAACAAGATTACTCCTGGACATTATACCAAAAACCAAATGTAGAGAAAATGAACGAAGCCGCTGGATTTTTGTTGAAGTTTGAGGATTTTCAATGCTTCAGTAAAATCCATACAGATGTAAATCATTTTAATTGTAAAATAAAGATAGCCCATTGGGAACAAATTGAGTATCAATTACTCTTTCATATAACTGCCAACAGATTTTTACGTGGTATGGTCAGAGCGATTGTTGGAACTTTGATTTCGGTGGGTATGGAAAAAACAAGCGTTGAGGAATTTGTGAGGATTATAGAAAGTAAAGATAGGTCCCAAGCCAAATCTGCAGCTCCCCCTCACGGATTATACCTGAGTAAAATCATTTATCCTGAAAATTTATTTATATAAATACATACACTTTTGAGCCTAGAAAAAGAAAATATCAAAAGCGGTGACATCATTGACACCCAAGTCCTGAGAAAGCTCTATCAGTTTGTAAAGCCCTATCAGACTCAATTTTACTTTTTAGTCTTTCTGACTATTTCGTTGGCTATACTTGCTCCAACAAGACCATACTTTATTCAGGTGGCTATCGATGATTATGTTGCTGTAGGTGATAGAAGCGGACTCATAAGGATCATTTATCTCCTTATTTTTTTGATGGTGCTTCAGGCAGTCGTACAGTTTGCACATACCTATTTGTCCGGGTGGATAGGTCAGGTCATTATCAAGGATATCAGGATAAAACTATATAGACACCTGCTCAAGATGCGACTGAAGTTTTTTGACAACACCCCGATAGGCCGGTTGGTAACACGTAGCATATCGGATATAGAAACACTTGCAGAAGTATTCAGTGAAGGTCTCGCTGCAATAATTGGTGATCTCCTTCAACTGGTCACCATCCTGGCTGTAATGTTTTATGTGGACTGGAAACTTACCTTGGTAAGCTTGTGTACGCTTCCGCTTTTACTCATTTCCACTTATGTATTCAAAGAAAAAATAAAAGTCGCTTTCAATGAAGTAAGAAATGCAGTTTCCAATCTCAATTCTTTTCTTCAGGAACATATCACAGGAATGAATATCGTGCAGATATTCAATCGGGAACAGCGAGAGTATCAAAAATTCAAAGAAATCAACCGGGACCACAGAAAAGCACACATCAAATCAGTTCTATACTATTCCATTTATTTCCCGGTAGCTGAAATTATTCAAGCTATGGGAATAGGACTAGTAGTTTGGTATGGTGCAACCGGTGTCTTTGATTTAGAAATCAAAGTGGGTGTTCTGATTTCATTCATCATGTACCTTCAACTGTTTTTTAGACCTATCAGGATGATAGCTGATAGATTCAATACCCTTCAAATGGGAGTTGTCAGTTCCTCAAGGATTTTTAAATTGCTCGAAAGTGAGGAGCAAATTCCTAATGAAGGCCATCTCAAACCTGAAAAGCTAAAAGGAAATATCAAACTTGAAAATGTATGGTTCGCCTATATTGATGAAGATTGGGTCCTGAAAAATATCAACTTTGAAGTCAAACATGGTGAAACAGTTGCTTTGGTAGGAGCCACGGGAGCAGGAAAATCCTCAATTATCAATCTTATCAACAGATTTTACGAGATCAATAAGGGAACGATAAAAATTGACGACACTGATATCAGGGAATTTGAACTGGAGGCTTTGAGAAGACATATAGGTGTGGTTTTACAGGATGTATTCCTTTTTTCAGATACCATTTTCTATAACATCACTCTTGGAAATCCAAACATCAGCAGAGAAGAGGTCATGAAAGCGGCCAAATTGGTAGGTGCAAAAAAATTCATAGAAAAGCTTCCAGGCGGTTTGGATTATAATGTCATGGAGCGCGGAGCTACTTTATCAGTAGGTCAAAGGCAGATGATTTCTTTTGTCAGGGCCATGGTCTATAATCCGGAGATAATTATTTTGGACGAAGCCACTTCTTCTGTGGATACAGAAACTGAGGAACTGATCCAAAAAGCAATTTCCAAAATGATGAAAGGTAGAACCTCTATAGTGATTGCTCACAGGCTTTCTACCATTCAAAAAGCACATAAAATAATTGTAATGCATCAGGGTGAGATCAAGGAAATAGGCACCCATGAAAGCCTTCTTGAATTGGGTGGGTTCTATGCACAACTCCATCAGATGCAACTGAAAACAATGGCGATTGGAGAAGGCTTGGGGTAGTGAGGGAAGGTAGATTTTAGATTTGGATTTAGAGATATTTAGATAGGAGCTTTTCCATTTCCAGTTGTAATTTTTTGGCCTCCCCACCTGCTAATTTTGCAAAATCCTTATCATTCCCGGCATAAATAATCCCTCTTGAGGAATTGACCAAGAGACCACAATGGCTATTCATCCCGTATCGAGCAACATCATCGAGACTTCCACCTTGGGCTCCAACACCAGGAACTAAAAGGAAATACTCAGGCACAATTTTTCTGACTTCTGCAATCTTCTCCCCTCTTGTTGCACCGACCACATACATCATATTATCAGGATTTCCCCACTCTGAGCTCTTTTCCAGAACTTCCTGAAATAGAGGCTTACCTGATTGGGAGGTTATAAGTTGAAAATCCGCACTTCCCTCATTGGAAGTCAGGGCTAAAAGAATCACCCATCTATTCTCAAATTCCAAAAATGGCTTGACACTATCCACTCCCATATAAGGTGCCACAGTAATGGAATCAAAATCCATGGTCTCAAAAAATGCCTTGGCATACAAGCCTGAAGTATTCCCTATGTCTCCCCTTTTGGCATCAGCTATGGTGAAAATTTCTTTTGGGATATATTCCAAAGTCTTTTGAAGACTTTCCCAACCCTTTGGACCTAATGCCTCATAAAATGCAATATTGGGTTTGTAAGCCACTGCGAATGCAGCTGTTTGATCAATGATCTGTTTGTTGAATTCAAAAACAGGATCAGTAGTTTTGAGTAAATGAGAAGGGATTTTGGAAAGATCTGTGTCCAATCCGACACATAAAAATGATTTTTTATCCTGAATTTTCTTAAAGAGGTCTATTCTGTTCATCGGTGAAAATTTTAGCAAAAGTAAGGATTAAAAAATTCCTGACCTTTATTTTCAATAAATCAGCGGAGATCTATGATTTCCACTTTTCCATATTCCTGCAGATTAAATGTAAAATAAGCATCCGTCAAATTCACTTCGGTATTGATGGAATTAAACTTATATTTAAAAACTCCGCCCTGATCATCATAGATTTCCCAACCAATCAAATCTTTTTTATTCTTATCAATGAACAATTTAACCCTTTTGAAAGGAGAATTTGAATTGTTTGAAGCGAGTTCAATTTCCTGAATGATCACTCCTTTTTCATTTTTTTCCCCAATAAGCCAATAATCATATCCCTTCTGGTAAATGGTATATACTGATGAAGGTGTTAATTCTTCCTCCATTTCGCTCGCATTGTTAATCGTAACTTCCTTATAGTTTCCAGATTCAATATAAGTCCAAACGGTTTTACCGTTGTTGAAAATTTCCTGTTCAGGAAGTTTGAGATGGTATTTATCCCCTTTAATGGCTATTTCACCTTTTTGGGATTTGCTTACAATATCCGATGATTCCCCGTATGTGAATTCGAAACTTGCTTGGAGTCCCTTGAGAGACTTATATTTTTGACTGACTCCATCAAGTATTGTTTTAGCTTTGGGATCTTTTTGAGCAAAAACCGAAACCGATGCAAAAGCAATAAAGAGAAATATCAGGAGGTGAATTTTATTTTTCATAATGATTGAAATTTCGCCTTGAAATTTATTCAAAGGTCCTAAAGATTGTTCAATAACCGTTCCAAACTGGCTTCGTCCTGAATCAAAACTTCCCTCGCCTTACTTCCTTCAAAAGGACCAACTATCCCGGCAGCCTCCAATTGGTCAACAATTCTTCCTGCACGGTTGTATCCCAGCTTCAATTTCCTTTGGATCAGAGAAGTACTGCCTTGCTGATGCAATACAATCAATTTGGCCGCCTCGTCGAAAAGCGGGTCTCTGTCAGAAAGATCAATATCAGACAGGTTTCCATCACCTTCCTCCCCTTCAAATTCAGGTAAGAGATAAGCGTCTGTATATCCTTTTTGCTCCCCTATCCAGTCACATATCGCATCCACCTCAGGAGTATCCAAAAACGCGCATTGTAATCGGGTCATTTCAGAACCATGCGAAAGTAACATATCACCCATTCCAATGAGCTGATCTGCTCCTCCGGCATCCAAAATGGTACGGCTGTCAATTTTTGAAGTCACACGGAAAGATAATCTTGCCGGAAAATTCGCTTTGATAATTCCCGTAATAACATTGACGGAGGGCCTTTGTGTAGCCACCACCAAATGTATACCGATCGCCCTGGCCAATTGCGCTAATCTGGCAATTGGCGCTTCGATTTCTTTGCCAGCTGTCATCATCAAATCAGCCAACTCATCTATGACCAGTACGATATACGGCATAAATCGATGACCCTTTTCAGGATTCAGTTTACGGGCAACAAATTTGGCGTTATACTCTTTGAGATTCCTACATCCTGCATCTTTAAGCAGATCGTAGCGCTTATCCATTTCGATACAAAGTGAATTCAATGTATAAATCACCTTTTTTGTATCGGTGATTATTGCTTCCTCAGCTCCAGGCAATTTTGCCAAAAAGTGTCTCTCTATTTTGTTGAAAAGAGTCAGCTCCACTTTTTTAGGATCCACCAAGACAAACTTGAGTTGGGAAGGATGTTTCTTATAAACCAAGGAAGCCAAAATCATATTCAACCCCACAGATTTACCCTGACCTGTAGCCCCTGCCATCAAAAGGTGAGGCATTTTTGCCAAATCCATCACAAATACTTCATTCGAAATGGTTTTCCCCAAAGCCACCGGGAGATCTTTGTCACTTTTCATAAACTTCTCGGTACCAATTACAGATCTTGCAGGTACCAATTCCCGGTTTTTGTTGGGTACTTCTATACCTATGGTTCCTTTACCAGGAATGGGTGCAATAATCCGGATTCCCAATGCCGCCAAACTCAATGCGATGTCATCTTCGAGATTTTTGATCTTGGAAATTTTGACTCCAGGGTCGGGCACAATTTCGTAAAGGGTGACAGTGGGTCCAATAGTAGCCTTGATCTCCTGAATTCCGATCTTGAAGTTTACCAGAGTCTCAACAATCTTGTTTTTATTCTCCTCCAATTCCTGTCTTGACACTGTAACTTTTTGGAAGTCATAATCATTCAGCAGGTCAAGCGTGGGATACTTATAATGTGGCAAATCCAAGGTCGGATCATAGGGGTCGAGATTTTCAACTTCTTCCGCTGTCTTTTCTTCGCCATCTGATTTGCTGACCGAAAACTTTTTTTCTTCTATACGGGATTCGACTTCCAGATCATTTTCTTCTTCGAGGAGGTCTTCTCCTTCAATATTGAAAACAGGTGAAGAACCGATTTTTTTATTGTCCTCTTTTTCTGACTTGATGGTCCAGCTGCTTACATCTTCCTCAATTTCATCATCCAAGTCGTCTTCAAGCCCCAACTCATCCCTTTCCTCTTCAAGTTCCTCTTCCAAAGTAGGCAAAGCGGAATTATAGTGTGAAGTTTTTTTATCCTCTTCCTCTGAATAAATTCCAGAATTTCTTAGAGACCAATTGAACTGGCTGATGTTGAAAAAGAATATCAAAAATATCAAGAGCGATCCAATTATCAACAGTATTGTACCCCATCCTAAAAACTGATTGGATAATAGCCCCAATTCATATCCAAAACCTCCACTCAAATACCCTATCGTATTAAATCCATCAGCAAGCTGCACCAAATAACCTGTCACCAGCCCCAGCCAAAAAACAAAAAAGAGAGCAAAAGCACTGTATCTTGACAAGGAAATCAATGATTTTTTGAAAACAAGCTTGAATCCTAAAAAAAATAAATACGGCGGTAGTAAAAAAGCCGCAACTCCAAACCATCTCCTGATGAAGAGGTCTGACATTTGGGCACCGAAAAGACCCAACCAATTTCTTGTTTCTTCAGCCGTACTCCTTAATCCTTGGTCAAGATCAGAAGCTACCAGACTTTGATCTGCTTTACCGGAAAAGAGATAACTGAAAAAGGCAAATAATAAAAAAAATCCTATGGAAATTAATATTATTCCCAATGTTAAGGGTATTCTTTTATCCTTCACAAAATCCAAAGAAAAGCGGCTTGGCTTTGCTGCTTTGGACTTTGATTTGGGATCACTCTTTTTTCTAAAGGTATTTGTTCTTGGGGTTTCCGAAGCCATATTGATTTTCCTGTCTTTCCCAAATTATTGGAAGATTGCGGAAATATACAGATTTCCATACAATCAGTTTAACAATTTGATGAAAAGCCTTTTCCTTAAACTGTAAATGCTAGATTCAAAATCCTTTAACCTTTAACTTGATTTTTGCTCAAATATTTGGCCAGACCCTTGTTGATTTTTTTTATCAGGCCCGGTCCTTCATAAATCATTCCAGAATATATCTGAACCAAAGATGCTCCTGCTTCCAATTTATCAATAGCATCCTTTGCTGAAAATATCCCCCCCACTCCTATAATTGGAAAAGCGTTATTGGACTGTTTAGCCAAAAATCGGATTACTTCAGTACTTCTTTTTGCCAAAACTCTTCCACTTACTCCTCCTGTACCTATTGCTTCAACTTGTCGGGCATCTGTGGTCAACAAACTTCTATCAATTGTGGTATTGGTAGCTATCACTCCGCTGATTTTTGTTTCCAGGACAATTTCCACAATGTCGTCCAACTGACCAACAGTGAGGTCTGGTGCTATTTTCAATAGAATAGGCTTAGGTTTACCTTTCTTACGATTAGCTTTTTGCACTTCCGACAATAATCTTTTGAGCGGTTCTTTTTCCTGTAAATCCCGGAGGTTCGGGGTATTGGGAGAACTGACATTAACCACAAAATAATCTACATAATTAAACAGATATTCGAAGCAGAAGAGGTAATCATCAACTGCATTTTCATTGGGGGTCAATTTATTTTTCCCAATATTCCCTCCAATCAAAACATCTGCATTTCGGGTTTTCAATCTTTCGACAGCTTCCTCCACTCCCCCATTATTGAAACCCATCCGATTAATAAGTGCCTGATCTTTTGGCAGACGGAAAAGACGTGGTTTTGGATTTCCTTCCTGGGCTTTGGGAGTCAAAGTTCCGATTTCTATAAAACCAAAACCAAGCATCGCCATCTCATCTATCAATTTGGCATCTTTGTCAAAACCCGCGGCCAATCCAACAGGATTTTTGAATTTCAACCCAAATACTTCTCTTTCCAAAATGGGGTTTTGGTAGTCATAAATCCCCTCAATAAGGTTTTTAATAAGTGGAAGATTAAAACTTTTTTTGATCAGGTCAAATGTAAAATGATGGGCATCTTCCGGGTTTTTCCTAAAAAGTAAAGGTTTTACTATGGTTTTGTACACTTTGCTGTCTTTTTTCAAAGTGCTAAATTAAACCAAATGGATTAGAAATAATACGATCTTTAAAATAGAATATGATTTTCCGACCTGATTACCGTTTCATGATTTTTTTGTTCATCATTATAACTAATCTTTATCCAATATTTTATCTTTTTAATCTTCCCCCAATTATCCCCGTGGATGAAACTCATTCAATACTTGCCTAAGATAATCCCTGTCAAGATGCGTGTAAATTTCGGTGGTAGTGATACTTTCATGCCCGAGCATTTCCTGCACTGCCCTTAAATCAGCCCCTCCTTCAATCATGTGGGTAGCAAAACTGTGTCTAAATGTGTGGGGACTTACATTTTTTTTCAAGCCAACCAATTCCACTTGCTTTTTGATAATCAGAAAAACCATTACCCGGGTGAGTTTTTTGCCCCTTTGATTTAGGAAAACGTATTGTTCATGGCCTTTAGCCGGGCTCATATGATTACGGACTTCTTCTGTATACAATTTCAGATATTTCAGCGCATCTTTTCCAATGGGCACGAGTCTTTCTTTATTCCCTTTTCCAATGACTCTCAAAAACCCAACATCTGCATAGACATTTCCGATTTTTAAATCTGTCAATTCTGTAACCCTCAAACCTGAACTGTACAACACTTCCAACATAGCCCTGTTGCGATGCCCATGAGCTTCGCCTAAGGGAATGCTTTCCAAAATCTGATTGATTTCATAAAAACTTAAAGTATCCGGTAACTTCCTCCCAAGTTTAGGGGCCTCCAATAGTTGTGCGGGATCTTCGGAAATCCTGTCCTCGTACATCAGAAAGCGGTAGAATGCTTTGATCCCTGAGATTATGCGTGCTTGGGTGTATTCCGAGATTTCAAGTTCCGCAAGTCCATTGACAAAATACCTCAAGTGTTCCAATTTAACCTGCGTAGGTTGTACATCGGGGAAATTATTCTCCATATACCGGCTGAGTTTCTCCATGTCCTGCTGATATGCAAGCATGGAATTTTTGCTCAATGACCTTTCGATTTTCAGGTGATGTTGGAATTGGCGGAGAAATGGGGTCCAGAAATTTTTCATATCCCAATTATTCCCTTTTCCAACTTGATGGATCTTGTGAGGTATGGAAAACTCCATAAATGATTATTTCATTCTCCACAATAGTATAATGAATTCCAAAAGGGAATTTTTTCAAAAATCGAATTCTAATATTTGAATATCTGATTTGAAATTTAAATGGGTTGCTTTTTAAACTATATATAGTGTTTTCAAAAATATCTTTAAAACGTTCTCCCAAACCAACTCTTTTACTCTCATACCATAAAAACACCTCCCTTAAATCTTCCTCAGCTGGCTCAGTTATAGTAACTATGAAATCCATTATTTTTTGAAAATTTCAACTTTTGCCGAATCCCAAGATCTCTTCTTGATCTTTCCACTTTCCAAATCTGAAATCCGCCTTAATATCTCAGATTTTTGCCAAGATGGAATTTCGGAAGGTTCTTTGATATTTGCGTATTCTATTGATTGAATTAAGGAAAAAAAATCCCCCAATTTATCGTCATCTATTTCCAACACTACTTTCATAATTTTATAAATACATTTTGTGATAAATATAATAATTTACTTTTTCCCATAGGAATTTACCATATTAAAAAGAAAACCTTCATTAACTTTAGCCTTTCAAAACCACTAACCTGCAATAACATTGAAAATCCTCATCCTCAACGGCCCAAATCTCAATCTCTTGGGAAAAAGAGAACCTGAGATTTACGGCAGCACTTCCTTTGAAGATTATTTTGAAACCTTGAAAAGAAAGTTTCATGATCTCGATTTACACTATTTCCAAAGCAATATAGAAGGGGAAATCATTGACAAAATCCATGAAACAGGTTTTGATTTTGATGCCATTCTGATCAATGCCGGAGGATATACACATACATCCGTAGCTATTTCTGACGCTATTGCAGGAGTGACAACACCTGTTCTGGAAGTCCATATTTCCAATATTTACAAAAGAGAGGAATTCCGTCACAAAAGCATCATCTCAAAAGAATGTGTTGGCATGATATCGGGTCTAGGTCTCAAAGGCTATGAACTGGGTATTCAATATTTTAAAATATAAAAGTTTAGGAATACAATATCCAAATATCAAATTAGCAATTAAATATCCATCATCTTAGGATTAAATGGTAATGAATTAGTTAAACTATTCCAACCTCTAACTCCTCCAAATATAAATCAATGATCACATTTGCACCGGGACCTTCCAAGGTCTATGACAGACTTCCAAAATATATGCAAGATGCCTACGAAAAAGGTATTCTAAGCGCAAATCACCGTTCTGCTGTTTTCATGAACCTCTATCAGGAAACAGAAACATTGATGCGTGAAAAGCTCCATATGCCTCAGGATTACAGATTACTTTTCACCTCCTCTGCAACAGAGAATTGGGAGATCATTTCCCAATCCATCGTGCAATCAGCCGGCTATCATATCTTTTCCGGTTCATTCGGGAAAAAATGGTTTGATTATGCCAAATACATTGAACCAAAATGCTATGCCCATAAGTTAGAGGCTGATCAAACCATTGATGTGGAAGTATTGGAAATTGGAGAAGAATTTGATGTGATTGCCATTACCCAAAACGAGACTTCTAATGCCACTCAAGTAACCAATCAGACCATAGCAGCCATTGCAAATAAGTATCCCGAAAAGATGATTGCGGTGGATACCACTTCTTCCATGGGAGGAATTGAGTTAGACTTTGGATTGGCGGATATTTGGTATGCTTCCGTTCAGAAATGTTTTGGACTTCCCGCAGGATTGGGAATCTTGATAATATCTCCAAAAGCTATTGAAAAGGCCAAAGATAAGGGTGAAAAAGGAAAATATAATAGTTTGAACTTTATGCTTGAAAATGCAGAAATTTACCAGACACATTACACTCCCAATGTTTTTGGAATTTATCTTTTGTTTAGGGTTTTGCAAGACATTCCTGAAATCCAGCATATAGACCAAAAAATCAAGGATAGAATGCGGATTCTGGAAGACACCATTGCCAAAACAGGAAAGCTAAGAATGC
>CAZLJT010000069.1:7731-14838 GCA_964559905.1 uncultured Aquiflexum sp. | reverse complement strand
GTAAAGTCCGCAGGCAATTCAGCAGTAAATGATTTGGATACAATAATATTATCGATCACGTTTGTAGGAAAAATATCCATTTGTATGGTGTTCCTATCAGGATCTAGACCAGGTACTTCAACTCCATTGAGGATGGTTTTGGTATATCTGTCCCCCAAACCTCTGATATAAACATATTTCCCACCTTCAACTGAAACCCCTGTGACTCTTTTGATAGCTGCGGCTGCGTCACCATCCCCGATTTGGCGGAAGGTGGCATTTGAAATCCCGTCAAGAAGATTCGCGGAATTTCTTTTGACACTCATCAATGCAGCTTCTGTTGTTCGTATTGCCTCAGCAGAAACTGTTACAGTCTCTAAATCAGAAGTAAACTCTGACATTTTTATTGTCTCAAACAAAGCTACTTTCCCAGGTCCCACTTCTACATTACTTATTTCAATAGTATTGTATGAAATAAATGAAATTTTAAGGGAATAAGTACCTGGATCAACTTGTATTTCAAATTGCCCATCGAAGTCGGTTACAGCCCCTGTTTGGGATTCTACCACAAGCACCGCAACACCGAACAAGGGTTCACCGGTACCTTCATCATAGATAGTGCCTCTGATAGTCCCTTTCTGCGCAAAAGCGTATAAGCTAAGAAAAAGGGAAAGTGAGGTAATTAATATTTTTTTCATAAATGAATTTTTTTTACAGCACGTCGAACATAAATGAGATAAAAAATAAATAGTAGAGGCTATTGCATTAGCCTCTACTATTTTTATAAATTAAATTTTATTTTAAAGCATCAAGATTTCCTGCTACTGCAGTCCAAGACCATCCTGCAAATGCTGATTTTGTAGCACCAACAGTATTTGCGTGAAGTGCAACATCGGAAGCATGCACATGTGTTCCGTTCCTGAATACTGTGGTTAGCAATACACCTGCAGGTGAGGTAACTTCCAATGAATTGAAGGCTAATGCACCACTTGCAAAATTTGCCAAAGACTTGTCTCCACTTATAGACAAATCACCTCTACCACCATTTACAGCAGGATCTGTGAAACCGAAGAAATAAATATTTTCAAATGTGCCATTGGCACCATCTCTGAAATCGCCTAATTCCGCGACAGCATTTCCAATCACTGTTCCATTCTTTACAATGTGTCTATCAATCATTGAACCTTCAGGTCCATCAATTTCCAAAGCATGGTCAGTTTCTGTACCACAGATAACTATGAAGTTGTCAAGAGTTCCGGCCCAAGCCTGATCTGTATCAAGGGCATCGTCACCTGAATTCCAAACAATTGCATTCTTAACACTAACTGTTCCTCCAAACCACTCAATTCCATCATCCTGATTGGCAATAACCTCGACATTCTCAATAACTGTGGCAGAACCAACACCTCCAAGAGTCAAACCATTGATTTCATTACCTTCACCGATATTGGCACCACCATGTCGGATAGAAATGAATTTAATCACACCGGAATTGTCTTCAGGAATATTTCCACCATACAATCCGTTTGTATCAGATGGTGGTATACCTTCAATCTGTACTTCAGTGACATCACCTGCAAAAGAACCCGGTGCTCTTCCCAATACGATCAATCCACCCCAAAGTCCACTAAGATCAGGATCTAGATTTGGACTTGCTATCATTCCTGATTCAATTTCATCAGCAACAGAGGTAAAAATAATAGGTGCACTAGCAGTTCCATTAGCAAAAATTTTACCCCCTCTTGCAACCACAAGCGCTGTAGCATTTGGACCGGAACCTACTTCTCCTTTGATTACAGTGCCTGCTTCAATGGTCAATTCTCCTCCAGATACAATGAAAATCCTTCCACCGAGAACATAGGTTTTATCCGCTGTCCAAGTAACTTTTCCTGAAATATTGCTCGTAACTCTCACTGTAGTCTCAGCAGCTTGAACAGTCAATACATGGGTGACTCTAGCTGAAGATCCATCTCTATCAGTGGCAGTGAACTCAAAGACAAGGTTTTTTCCTGCATCTGCAGGAGTTGCAGTGTAAGAAAATTGCTGTGTTACCGAAGGTTCACCGTTCAAAGTAACATTCGCAATGGAAGTTCCATCTTTAGTAATTGAGAATGAAGCCAAACCGTCTTGAGCTGTTATTGTAGCAGTTACAGGACCAACAGTTCCTCCAGCCGGAATGGTGGCTGTTGGCGGAATACCTGAAATTGTTACAGGATTATCCGGCTCCGGATCATCTGTACAGCTTGCGAAAACCATGACCATGGCTGCAAGCACTAAAAGATTGGAATAAATTTTTTTCATGATTAATAAATTTTAGTAATTGTTTTCTGTTTTACCGATGCAAATCTGCGGCAAAAAAAAATAGGAGCGTTGTTTTATAAATTATGCTTTTTTTAAAAGTCAGTCCAAAATTTAATATTACAATAACCTTCAAAACAAAAAAAATCCTTAATTTCTTAAGGATTTGATTTAAATACCAATAGATGCTATTTCAATGTTACGGATTTGTTAATTGGGATTTTTTCCAAAAATATCTTTACCAAATCCCGTGTACTGATATTGTCAGCTTCTGCCTCATAATTAAGAATCAAGCGGTGATTAAGTACATCTTCAGCCACTGCTTTGATATCTTCGGGCAAAACATAATCCCTACCATCCATATAGGCCACAGCCCTTGAAGCCAAATGAAGATTGATACTTGCTCTGGGAGAAACCCCAAACTGAATGTATTTGGCTTCTTCCTTCATCCCATATTTTTCAGGAGACCTGGTCGCAAATACCAATTCAATGATATAGTTTTCCAAAGGTTCAGCTATTTTGACTTCATTGATCTGATGACGGATCGCAAAAATATCCTCTTTGGAAAGTACGGCATTGACCTCGGAGCTGAAAGACATATTGGCCATGCGGCGCATGACCTCCATTTCGTCTGATTTGGAAGGGTAATCTATATGTACCTTCATCATAAATCTATCTACCTGTGCTTCCGGCAAGGGATAGGTTCCTTCTTGGTCTACAGGGTTTTGAGTGGCCAATACCAAAAATGGCTTGTCCAACTGAAATGTGGTCTCTCCAATTGTTACCTGCTTTTCCTGCATAGCTTCCAAAAGCGCAGACTGTACTTTGGCCGGAGACCTGTTGACCTCATCTGCCAATATGATGTTGGCGAAAATGGGTCCTTTTTTGACTTCAAAGCTTGCCTCTTGCTGATTGTAAATCATCGTACCCACTAGATCTGATGGTAGCAAATCTGGGGTAAACTGAATTCTTTTGAAATCAAGATGTAAAACTCTTGCCAGGGTGTTAACCGTCAATGTCTTTGCCAATCCGGGAACACCTTCCAATAAAATGTGGCCGTTGGTGAATAACCCGATCAACAATCTATTGACCATACGCTCCTGACCTACTACTACTTTTTTTACTTCTTCAATGACCTGTTGGATCTTGTCCTGATGCATGGAATATATTTAATTAATTATTTGAAATATTGAAAGAAGGTTGAAATATGGTAGAAATAGCGTTGAGATAAATTGAAATAAAACTCTTTAATCAATCGTATTTTTCAAACTCAGAGTGATTCCTATGCCTTATGTCTTTTGTCTCACATCTCACGTCTTATATCTCACGTCTTAATTCTCTTTAAAGAAGGCTAAATTATAACAAAATACCCTTTATCCCAATTTCTGTTTTTTCTTACTTGATGGATGGTAAGAATTCACAGGAATTTACCTTGCAGCTTACCTAAATAACTTGAGAAATCTGTGCTGTTAAAGATTCCCCCTATCATTTTTTGAGCTTTATATTCAATAACCTGTACAGTTCCTCTTTTTCATATTCCCTTATTTCTCCTACATCCATGCCTTCAATATCCAAAGATTCCACAGACCATCTGACCAATCTCAATGTGGGTAATCCTACTGCTGCGGTCATTTTCCGAACCTGACGGTTTTTACCTTCTATCAGTTTGAGTTCGACCCAAGAATCAGGAAGGGACTTTCTATATCGAATGGGTGGATTTCTTTCAGGTAATATTGGAGGTTGCTGTAAATGCTTTGCAAAAGCCTTTTTTGTCCGATAAATCTTACCATCAATAGTAATATCAACTCCGGATTCCAATAATTGAACGGCTTTAGCATCAGGAATCCCTTCGACCTGGGCCAAGTACGTCCTAATGTGGCGAAATTTGGGGTCGAGCAGGTGATGGTTGAGGACTTTGTCATCAGTCAGTAAAAGCAAACCTTCTGAATCCTTGTCCAATCTTCCTACTGGATAAACTTCTTTGGGGAAGTCTGCAATGTCTTTCAAGGTATCCTTGTCCCCGGAAAACTGACTGAGAATTCCAAAAGGCTTGTAAATAACAAAATACCTGTGATTGGTCATTTAAGGGAAATATTTGTTTGAACCACAAAAGAAACAAAAGGTCACAAAAGATTCACTTCCGATTTATTATTATGTTCACTTATGAAGCTTTTGTGGTTCTAAATTTTTTTAACTACCACAACCTATGCAGTCAAAATGACTGTCAATAGGTTTTATGCCTTTCAGTTGCATTTCCAAATTGTGGATTTGGTCCCGGGTTTCCATATCCTGAAACATTTCCCCTGTGAGATTGGATTTTAGATTTTCGATTTCCTGCTCTATGGCAATTCTTTGTTCTGTGCTCATGACAAATGGATTAAGTTGTTAGCGATGGACAATATAAAAAAGTTCTGGAAAAAAACAGATCTCTTAATTCACAGTTTGCGATTAATGTTAAATATTACCAGAATCAATATCAGTAATTTCTGAACTTACTTCTAAAATCTAAATTCTTACTTTCCAAATGGTGGAACAATCTGTTCATATATTTTGTCAGTTAATTGAATCTTTAATCACCTATTTTTGACAAAAAGGAAAAAATCATGGAAAAGGATATACTTAAATCCCTTATTGAATTCAGAAAAACCTTACATCAATTCCCGGAGGTTTCCGGGGATGAAAAAGAAACTGCAAAAAGGGTCCTGAATTTTTTCGGCGATCTCAATCCAAATAAGGTCATACAAAAACTGGGGGGATACGGGTTGGCGTTTGTTTATGAAGGAAAGGATGAGGGTCCAGTTTCTCTCTACCGTTGTGAATTGGATGGTTTGCCTATCAAAGAAGAAAACAATATCAAACATATCAGTACAGTACCAGGAAAATCCCATGTATGTGGACATGATGGCCATATGGCGATTATTAGCGGTTTGGGCATTCATCTTTCCAAAAATCCCCCATTAAATGGGAAAGTTGTATTGTTGTTTCAACCTGCGGAAGAAACTGGCGCAGGAGCTGAAGCAGTCATCAAAGATCCAAAGTTCAAAGCCATCAAACCGGATTATGCTTTTGCCCTTCATAACCTTCCCACTTTTGAAAGCAAGCAGATTATTTTAAAAAAGGGAGCATTTGCAGCAGCATCTGTCGGGATGACCATTCATTTGAAAGGTAGAAATTCGCATTCGGCACATCCCGAAGCTGGCAATAGTCCAGCTGAAGCCATGGCCAAAACCATTGTCGCATTGGAAAGACTTCCTGATGCAATGAAAAAATTTACTCTGGTTACAGTGATTCATGCACAATTGGGTGAAATAGCTTTTGGTACTACTCCCGGAGAGGCAAGTGTAAGAGCTACGCTAAGGGCTCATGAAAATGAAACGAGGGATTTATTGGTTTCTTATGCAGAAAAGCTGGTGATTCAAATTGCCAAAGAATATGGCCTTGAAGTTTCATTTGAATATGTTGAAAGTTTTGCAGCCACACACAATGACGGAGATGCCTGGAATCTAGGCAATGAAGCTGCCAAGAGGCTCAAACTCAAAACCAAACATATCCGCATACCCTTTAGGTGGTCGGAAGATTTTGGTTTATTTTCCGAACATACCAAAACCTTACTTTTTGGATTGGGTTCAGGGAAAAAACAACCACAACTGCATGAACCCAACTTCGACTTCCCGGATGAACTTATTCCTGTTGGAGTAGATATGTTCAAAGAAATCATTCAGGAGCTCCACGGATAAAGAAGAATCAGGCTACCAATTCCCTTTCTCTTGAGGAAAGGATTGGTTCAGCTATATCTTCATTTCTGCCCGCATTCTTCAAGAAAAGATAATGTGATTTCAATGCGCTCATGAAGGTATCATTTTCATTATAAGGCAGATCGAATTCATGCGCAGTCTTTTTGACAATGTTTGAAATGGCCGGATAATGAATGTGGCAGACTTTTGGAAACAAGTGATGCTCTACCTGAAAATTCAAACCTCCGCATAAGAATGCTGCAATCTTACTTTTTCTTGCAAAGTTGGCGGTAGTACGCATTTGGTGTTCTGCCCACGATTCTTCGATATTTTCATTCTCTTTGGGATGGGGCATATCTGTATCCTCGACCAAATGGGCCAATTGAAATACCAATCCAAGTACAAGTCCTTCCGCAAAATTCATTACCAGAAAACCAATCATGAATTGCCACCAAGTAATGTCCATTACAATCAACGGGATAACAATATAAATTCCATAATACATCAACTTATAGAAGAACAGATTGAAATATTCGATTTTCGGATGTTTGTTGACGTGTGATCCTATTTTTTTCTGAAAAAACTTCATGTAGTCTTTCCTAAAAAACCAGGATAAAGAAGCAAGAGAATAAAGCGCA
Source organism: uncultured Aquiflexum sp. (assembly GCA_964559905.1). Classification (GTDB taxonomy): domain Bacteria; phylum Bacteroidota; class Bacteroidia; order Cytophagales; family Cyclobacteriaceae; genus Aquiflexum. The sequence continues at coordinate 8,189 of CAZLJT010000069.1, read as the reverse complement.
AACGCATAGATATGTTGGAACCTGTGAAAGGGTTTCAAGGGCTCATCTTGGGACACCCTTACCATTCCCGGTGCAACGTCCAAATCTCCATCATGGCCGATTATATTGGTATAAGTATGATGTACCTTATTATGGGTAATATTCCAGACATATACATTAGCGCCGATAAAATGGAAAATAAATCCCAGAGCCTTGTTTATCCAAGCATGTTTGGAATAAGAACCATGCAATGCATCATGGCAAACATTAAAACCAATAAATGCCATATTCATCCCCAAGATAATTGCCAGGAAGAAATTGATATAGGTGGGAAAAAATTCCAATAAAATCACAAAATATAAACCTATCCAGGAACCAAGATAAAGCACTGTTTTCCAAACCATTGCAGCATTAGCATTTTTGGAAATATTATTGTCTTTGAAATATGTGTCAACTCTGTTTTTTATGGTTACAAAAAA
>CAZLJT010000069.1:0-7721 GCA_964559905.1 uncultured Aquiflexum sp. | reverse complement strand
ATTAAATTTTAGGGATTGGTTCATAAGTAATATCTTTGAAATGTTAATAAATGGATTATCCTGAGCAGCTTAAAAAAACCTACTGGGGGTGATTATTTTTAGTGTTTTCAGTCATGCTATAAAAGTCGTGAAATTAGTTTTCAATTCATAATTAATATGTAAATCTTGTAATAATCAAGCTTCAAAATGATAGAGAAAGACTAAAACCCCTGTAAATGCAGGTTTTTTTTGGTCCTTGATTTCCAATTTTACATTTACCTCTGCTTTAACGGTTCCTCTAAGATTGACAACGTTTTTCAGATTGGCACTAAGCCTTACCTCATTATTGACCAAAACCGCTTGTGCAAAACGAAGATTTTCAATGCCATAGTTGACCATCATTTTGAGATTGTTCACATGGATGATCTGATCCCAAAGATAGGGTACCAATGAAAGAGTCAGGTATCCATGGGCAATTGTATCACCAAATCCACCCTCGCTTTTTGCTCTTGCAGGGTCAGTATGGATCCATTGATGGTCAATGGTAGCATCAGCAAATTTATTGATCTGATCTTGGGTGATTTGATGATATTCAGAGACGCCCAATTCCTTCCCTATATATTGTTCAAAATCTTCGAAGCTTCCAATAGTGATCTGACTCATGATATTTGGTGGATTTTAAAAATTAAAGGTAAAAAAATCTGATAAAATCACCTTATTTTGTTTTTGAAAAAAACACATATGAACAATAGTTCACCTAAATACATCCACGGTTACCTTGAACAAGAGCAGGAAAGACTCCGGGAACAAGCTTTGCTGATAGAAAGGCCCATCTACGACTATATTGATTTCTCAGAAGTTAATGAATTACTGGAAATAGGCAGTGGGGTAGGTGCTCAGACTGAAATCCTGCTCAGAAGATTTCCTCATCTCCATATCACAAGTGTTGAATACGAAACCCGCCAAATCAAAAAGGCTATGGAAAATATGTCCAAATTAGGATATGATGAAAAAAAAGTCACATTCTTGCATCAGGATGCCAAAAACCTTCATTTGGACAAACAATATGACGCAGCATTTATCTGTTGGGTTTTGGAACATATTTCTGATCCTGTGAAAGTTTTGGTGAGCATGAAGCCATTTCTAAAACCCAATGCCAAAGTGTCCATTACAGAAGTATTCAACAGTACATTTTATACTTATCCTATGAAAAATGAAGTGGTGGACTATTGGAAAATATACAACGAATATCAGGTTCAGATAGGTGGTGATCCACAGGTTGGGGTTAGATTGGGAGATCTCTTGGAAGAAGCAGGTTATAGCAATATTGACTTGAGGTCCGGTGGCTTCCATTTGGACAGCCGACATCCGGAAGAAAAAAGAACCGTATTCAATTATTGGAAAAACCTGATAAGCAGTGGGGCACCCTCCTTACTGGAAGAAGGGCTCATTACTGAAAAACAGGTTAAAGAAATGCAACGGGCTATGGATGAATTGAGGGACATGCCACATGCTGTATTTTATTATCGATTTATACAGGCCACAGCCAACGCTTGATATGCTATGAAAATATTTAGATTTCTATTCAGGCTTGTTTTCAAAATCATCATTTGGTTTTTTATTCTGAGCATAGGTTTTACAGTCCTGTACAGATTTTTGCCTGTACCTATTACACCTTTGATGGTAATCAGGCTTTGGGAACAGGCTTTTGACGAAAAAAAAGAAATGCGTTTGTATAAGGATTGGGTTTCGATTTCAAAAATTTCAAAAAATGTCCCACAAGCAGTAATCGCTGCCGAAGATCAGAAGTTTATGGATCACAATGGTTTTGACCTGGAAGCAATGAAGACCGCATGGGAAAACAACCAAAAAGGGAAAAGGGTCAAGGGAGGGAGTACCATTACACAACAGACAGCAAAAAACGTATTTCTAAGCCCTGCGAGGAATTTGATCAGGAAGGGACTTGAGGCCTATTTTACTTTTTTAATAGAGCTTATTTGGAGCAAAGAAAGAATTATGGAAGTCTATCTCAATGTGATTGAAATGGGGGAGGGCATTTACGGGATTGAGGCTGCTGCCCAAACTTATTTCAAAAAGCCCGCTGCAAAACTTTCCAAACGGGAGGCAGCCCTGATTGCTGCCGTCTTACCCAATCCAAGAAGATGGTCCCCAGCCAGACCGACCGCTTACATTTCAGGAAGACAGGCATGGATATTAAGACAAATGAATAATTTGGAACAGGTGGAAATGGGGATTTAGTTTTTATGTTCTAAGTAAAGAATTTGATTCAATGTTATCAAGAAGATGAAAATCTTTTCCCCAAGTTCACGTCTGTTTCATTGGTCACATGACCGATACTGAAAAGGAAAGGGCGTATTCCCTAGGATTACTTTCCAGAGAAAAAGTCATTAAAAAAAACTCTTCTTTAATTGGACCTAAAAGCGATAGTTTTTTTTTGAGAAAAATTCTTGCCCATCAAATCAGCTTCAGTACCTCTTCCAAATATTCCCTGGTATTTGATAGCCTGGGCACTTTGTTCTGTCCACCGAGTTTCCCCTTTCCCCTTAGCCATTTTTCAAAGATTCCTACTTCCACAAAATGAATTTTGGGAGCTGTCAATGCCATGTCCTTATATCTTTTGGCATCATAGTCTGAATTGATTTCTCTCAGCGCACTGTCCAGGATTTGACTGAATTTTTCACGATCCGATGGCATTTTTTTAAATTCAATAATCCACTCATGTGCACCTTTACTTTTGGAGTCACCAAAATATACAGGAGCAGCTGTAAAATTTGTAATGAGAGCATTCGTCGATTCTGAAGCTGTTTGAACAGCTTTCTCTGCATTTTCCACGATCACTTCCTCACCAAATGCATTGATAAAATGCTTGGTTCGTCCTGAAATTTTAAACCTGTAGGGATTGGTGTTGGTGAATTTGACGGTATCCCCGATTTTGTATCTCCAAAGTCCTCCGTTGGTTGAGATCAAAATCGCATAATTTTTCCCGATTTCTACTTCTGATAAAGAAATGACTTTTGGTTTTTCTTTTTCCCATTCTTCCAAAGGAATGAATTCATAAAAAATCCCATAATCCAGCATCAACAATAATTCCTCGGAATCCCTTTGATCCTGAATTCCAAAAAAACCTTCAGAAGCATTATAGGTTTCTACATACCTCATTTTGTCTGAAGGGATCAATTCCCTGAATAAATTCCTGTAAGGGCCAAAGGCAACAGCTCCATGAAAAAAAACTTCAAGGTTTGGCCAAACTTCTAAAATATTGCTTGCTCCTTTGAGTTCCATGATTCTTTGGAGCAAAACAATGGTCCAAGTGGGCACACCGGAGATGCTTGTCACATTCTCATCCATGACTTCCAGTGCTGTTTTTTCAATTTTGGTTTCCCATTCACTCATCAGCGCTATTTCCAGACTTGGTGTCCTGGCAAACTGCACCCACAAAGGTAGATTATGGGTAATCACAGCAGAAATATCTCCTACCTGAATATCAGAGTCATCATTGAGTGGGTTTTTTGCTAGGCTTCCTCCTATGGTGAGACCTTTACCCGTAAAAAGCTTGCTTTCAGGATAATTGTTGACATACAGAGACAGCATATCTTTGCCTCCCTTGAAATGGCATTCTTCCAGAGATTCCTGCGACACAGGTATATATTTACTTCTGCTACCTGTGGTTCCCGAAGACTTTGAAAACCATTCTATATCCGTCGGCCAAATGACATTTTGTGTTCCTTTCATCGTTTTTTCGATGTAGGGCTTCATTTGTTCATAGTCATGCACAGGGACCTGTTCAGCAAAATCCTGATAAGATTGGATAGTCCCAAACCCATATTTTTTCCCAAATTCGGTTTTTTTTGCTGTTGTGATAAGTTCGTCAAAAATCTGGTTTTGAGACTCAATCGGGTACTTCATGAAATTCTGTATCTGACCTATCCGGCTTTTAAATATCCAGGTCATAAAGGAGTTTACAACTTCCATCAGTTAAATACCTTTCGTTTAAGTTCAAAATGTTGTCCAAGATAAACCCGCCTAACCTGTTCATCTGCTGCCAATTCTTCTGCGCTTCCTGCTTTCAGTAATTTTCCTTCAAACATCAGATATGCCCTGTCAGTAATGGACAAGGTCTCGTTGACATTGTGGTCTGTGATGAGAATGCCAATGTTTTTGGTTTTGAGTTTGGCTACAATCCCTTGGATTTCTTCCACGGCAATCGGATCGACTCCAGCAAAAGGTTCATCCAGAAGCACAAATTTTGGGTCTACTGCCAATGCTCGGGCTATTTCAGTTCTCCTTCTCTCCCCACCGGACAACACCATTCCCAAATTTTTCCGCACATGTGTCAAACTGAATTCTTCAAGTAGGCTTTCTGTTTTCTCCTTTCTTTCGGCTTTGCTTAGTTTGGTCATTTCCAGAACTGCAAGAATATTCTCCTCAACTGATAGTTTCCTGAATACTGATGCCTCTTGGGCCAAATAGCCGATTCCTAATTTGGCCCTTCTGTACATGGGAAGTTTGGTGATATTCTGATCCTCCAAAAAAATCTGACCTTCGTTGGGTTGGATAAGACCTACAATCATGTAAAAGGATGTGGTTTTACCCGCACCATTTGGTCCTAAAAGACCTACAATCTCCCCTTGTTCCACCTCAACGGAAATATTATTGACAACTTTTCGGCCTTTGTAAATCTTGATAAGGTTATCTGCCCTTAATTTCATGTTTTTATAATTCGTTCTTTAATGATCACACCTGACGGAGGTCAGGAAGGTGGAATCTTGTATCCTGGATAATCATCCCTCTGAGTGACGTATTCGTCATGCTTGTCTGCCTCAGGCAGGCCCTATTTCATAATCAATCAAATTTTATGTCTTTCACGTACAGCTGAAGGCTGCTGTTGTTCCTAAAAGTATTCTCTCTGATCTCAAAAGCCAAATCAAATCGCATTTTTCGGTTGAGCATCTTGTAAATGATTTCATCCGGATAAATATTTTTGTCAGCCATTCCAAAAGCGATACAAACAGGTTTTGTTTCCTGACCATCCTGCACTACATTGAATCTCAGGTGCTTGTCTTTCAATATCCGGACATTTTCTGCATAAACCTGATTGACACAGAAAATGGGTTCCGGATTTCCCGGACCAAAAGGCGCCATTTGCTTCAAGATATTATAAAACTTATAGTTGATCTGATCCAGTAATATTTCATCATCGATTTCCAGGACAGGTTTCATATGGATATCTGATATCCTGGAACTGACCACTTCCTCAAACCTGTCCTGGAATGCGGGAACATTGGAGACAGCCATGGTCAGGCCTGCAGCATATTTATGACCCCCAAACTGCTCCAAGAGGTCACTGCATTCTGAGATAGCCTCATAAATATCAAAATCAAATACTGACCTAGCACTTCCTGTTGCTTTGCTGTTGGATTCAGTGAGAATGATAGTAGGCCTATAATATTTTTCTATGCACCTTGAAGCGACAATTCCAATTACACCTTTGTGCCAGTCTTCTTTGAAGAGAACGGTGGTTTTCATCTGCTTAACTTCCTCCATACTCTGTATCATAGTCAACGCTTCTTTGGTGATATTTTCATCAAAGTTTTTTCGGGCGGCATTGACAGTATCCACAATTTCTGCCCGAGCTAATGCGTCCTCCAGTTCTTTCGAAATCAACAATTCTACGGAGGCTTTGGCATGTTCCAATCTGCCTGAAGCGTTAATTCTGGGGCCAATTTTAAATACAATGTCCGAGATTTCTATATCCTTTTCTATTTGACTTCTAAGTATCAATGCTTTGATACCCGGCCTTGGATTATTGTTTATTCTTTCCAGTCCATAAAATGTCAACACCCTGTTTTCCCCTGTAATCGGTACAATATCAGCAGCTATGCTGATGGCAAGCAGATCCAGGTAAACCATCACCTTGTCAGGATCTTTTCCCTGAAATATTGAAAAAGCCTGGATCAGCTTGAAGCCAACCCCGCAACCACTCAGTTCTTTGTATGGATAAAGGCAATCTTTTCTTTTTGGATCGAGAATGGCAACTGCAGGAGGTAGCTGCTCTCCTGGAGTATGGTGGTCACAAATAATGAAATCCACACCCAATTCTTTCGCCAAAGTTACTTTTTCAATTGCCTTTATTCCGCAATCCAAAGAGACAATAAGTTGAAAATTATTTTCAGCGGCATATCTCACTCCTCTTTCCGAAATACCATATCCTTCTTTGTACCTATCAGGAATATAAAACTCCACATTAGGATAAAACTCCCTAAAATAACCATATGCCAAAGCTACTGATGTGGTACCATCCACATCATAATCACCATATATCAAAATCCGCTCTTCTTTTCTAATGGCTTCTGACAATCTTTTGACCGCCTTGTCCATATCCTTCATCAAAAATGGGTCATGAAGTTTGTCAAGGTCAGGTCTGAAATAATCCTTTGCTTTTTGAAAAGAATCCACCCCCCTGTTTACCAGCATATTAGCCAATGTCAGATTCACATTGATTTCTTTTCCCAAGGATTCTGCCATTTCCAAATCAGCCTTTTCTCTAATCATCCATTTATACTCCATATGGCTAAATTAGTAAAGTACGGTGCCAAAATTAACAATCACTTGCCAAATATTTTGTTTTGTTAATTTATAGGAGCTTCAAAATGAAAAAGACTGTCCCAAGTTATGGGACAGCCTTAAATGGATTTGGCTAATTTCTTTAAGATTTTATTGATTCAGAGCAACCAACTTCACCTCAAGGCTTACATCATCATAGATCAACTTGTCAGCAAGATTTTCAAAATAATTGCCTGAACGGTATTTGATGTCAAATTTAGTCCGGTCAAAAACGATGCTGGCAGTTGCGATGATTTGATCTCCCTGAACAGCTAATTTTGCCGGAAACGTAATCTTATTACTAATTCCTTTAATAATCAGATCTCCACTGATTTGATATTCTTGACCATTGGATGTTTTGGCTTCAGTGATTTTGAATGATGATTTATTGAATTTTTCTACAGAAAAGAAGTCATCAGACTTTAAGTGATTGGTCAATCTTGCATTTGAATTGGCATCTGTAATATCCTCTACCGTAATGGTAGTCATATCCAATTCAAAAGACCCTCCTTGGATTTTTCCGTTCTGATAATCTAACTGGGCATCTGAAATCCGGACTTTACCATAGTGTTCACCCGTGACTTTTTTGGCATTCCAAGTAACGGTACTTTCAGACTTGTTGACAATGGCTTCGAATTCTTTTTCCGTGCCCACAATCACTGAAGAGAACATCATTGAGATAAAAGAGATAATGGTATAAAATTTCATTGTTGAATTGGTTTGGAGTAAATGTAAATTTAAAAGGGAGGTCTTAATAACCTCCCTTTACAGACCTTTTAGATGACAAAAGGTTTAATCCAATTGATTATTTTATTTAAGGGGGTCAATTTACAATGACAGCTGGTAGATTTTGGGCCTTGAATTTTCGGTTGTAATCTTCTATGTCTTTTTCTATCAGTCCATTCAGGTCCGATTTATAACTTTGCCATTCCTTATCCAAATCAACCAAACGCTGCTTTGCTCCTGAAGTCAACCTTGGGTCATGCACGTCAACTGTTCCCCTTAAGTCAAAATATTGGGCATTTAGCTGACTGGGGAAATTGATGACATCTTGGAAATTACTTTGACGGGTTTCTACCAATTTGGCTTCCCAGTCCACCAACTTTGGATTAAATCCT
>CAZLJT010000068.1:7856-14883 GCA_964559905.1 uncultured Aquiflexum sp. | reverse complement strand
CCCCGACCCTCTGCTTGTAAGGCAGATGCTCTGAACCAACTGAGCTAAACTCCCAAAATAAAAACCGTTCTCTTTCAGAACGGAGTGCAAATGTAAAATTAAATTTATATGATGACAAAAAAAGAATTCTATTTTTCTGATTTCTTTACTAAACCACTGATATTGAATTATTAAAAATTAATTGTCTTAATCGATGTTCACCATAAACCCTGCCTTAAACCACCTGCCTGGCATCTGCACAAACCCTGCTTCGATATAATCTGCATTGGTTATATTGGAGACTTCTACAAATAGTCCGAATTTTTTTAAGCGATTGTAATCCAATCTTGCATCCAACAGAAAATAAGGTTCCAATGCAACTCTTTCCAAATACCTGCCTTTAATTGTCAATTCAGCTTTCTTGAAGAATTCTGCATTTATTCCTCCTATAAATTGGTTTCTAAGTGAGTTTAAAGCAAATCTGGATTCCACGCCTTCGGGTTGAATCAGATCAGCATTGATATAATTGTAGCTGAAGGAAAAGTCTTTGATCCTTGCTTTTTCGGAACCCAAGTTTACCAAATATTGGATGGATGACTCCAATCCATTGAAGGTGACCTGACTGATATTGCCGGGAGTCCATTGGTTGGGATTCGGTTGTACTGTACTTGGGGCGCGGGTATAATCGATCAGATTTTCAGTAAATCGATAGAAATATACAAGTTCAGCCCTCAATCTTGATTTGTTCAGTTTCCAGCCTACCTCGAAGTTTCTAGCTTCTTCAGGGAGTAAATTGGGATTGCTGGTATTACTTGCATCCTGATAATATAATTCAGTGTAAGATGGGATCCTGAAACTGTTCCCAATATTACTATACAGCCTTGAAGTTTCATTGATCTGATAGCCAATTTCTGCACCTGGGAAATGCCTCCAGCCAAATTGACTGTAATAATTGGAGTAAACGCCTGCCCTTAAATCAAATTTGTCAAGGAATTCTATCCTATGTTCTCCAAAAAGGCCAAGAAAACTTCTGCTATGGTTTCCAAGGTTGCTGCTGTCAATTATTTCTTCCCTGCCTTCAAGTCCAAAACCCGTAACGCCATACTTGGAAGTGTAAGTGCTGTTAAATTCCAGTGCCAATACATCTGAAGTGTGGAAATTTGTGAAAAATTCAGGTTCATTTCTTCTTAATCTAAATTCATCCACATTTCTCCGCCAATAGGCCCTGGTCTGAAAATACAGATTATTGTTTCTATAGGTATGGCTGAGTGCAGAAAGGTAGGTCTGAATGGCCTCCCATTGATCTGGGAATCGGTCTGTGTAAAATCCATTCGCACCAAATTCCCGGTCTGTAAAACCAAACATGGCATTCAGTTCATTTTTCTCATTGATTTCATAACCCGATTCATAAAAAATATTGGTGACTTCAAAGTCGGAGTTGTACCAATGACCTTCAGAAGCGTCATGCGAAACGGAAAGGGTCTGTTTGTAATTTCCAATGGGCATAGAGGAAATGATATGCCCTCCTCGCATTCCAAAATCACCGCCGAACCCCTGTATTTGAAGACTTTTAGTATCGGGAAGCGTAGTGATGATATTGATTGCACCTGCAAAAGCATTCTGTCCAAAAATCCGCGACCCGGGCCCTTTGAGCACCTCTATCCTTTGGATTCCCTGCAAAGGAACAGGGATATTCATCATGTGGTGACCAGTCTGTGGATCTGTGAGTTTGATGCCATTGATCAACATCAATGTTTGCTCAAAGCTGCCTCCCCTGATTCCTATATTGGCCTGTACGCCACTGACACCTCTCTGTCTAACATCAACCCCTGGGGTAAATGCCAATAATTCCTGAATACTTCTGGCTGGAACAGTTTCTATATCCCTTCTTTGTATGACAGTGATATTTCTGGATATCTTGTTGAAGGGTATTCCAATTCTGTTTTCCATAATCATGATTTCCCCTAATTCCACTGTTGTGCTATCCTGAAAAGCATGAACAAAGTTCAGGGAAATGAAAATAGAAATGATTGTAAAGCAGATTTTCATTAAGAGTCGTGGTTTTTAACTGCGCAAATTACAGATGATTAAAGTCTAAATGCAAATCCCGGAAACCTGATATTAGTTTGGATAAAAAGCCATTGGACATTGTAATGAATTTTTTCTTTAAGTACCATTCTGTATTTTAGCGCATTAAATTATCAAAAAGCAAATCATCCATGAGAAATAGATTTTATAAAATTTCCACCATTGTACTTGTTATATTTTTTGGTTTTGAGTCCTATGCCCAGCAGGTGAAGGATAATAGAGATGCTGCATTTACGGAATTCGGTTATAGACAAGGTTCAGCTTACAGGACTGCTTCCGGAAAACCCGGACCATCTTACTGGCAAAATAGAGCAGATTATGTCGTGGATGTTACGTTGAATGATTCCACACATACCATCAAAGGTAAAGTCATTATTACATACATTAATAACAGTCCCGAGAATCTGGATTTTGTTTGGCTTTATTTGGAGCAGAACAGATTTACGGATGAATCCAGAGGTTCACTGACCACACCGATACAAGGAAACAGGTACAGTGGGGACTTAGATGGTGGTTATAAAATCGAAAATGTAAAAGCACAGATTTCCGGTAAAAACAAACCTGTTTCCAACGATTATTTGATCAGTGATACCAGAATGCAGGTTACTTTTAATGAACCGCTGCCAGCCAATGGTGGGCAGGCAGTCATCTCCATGGATTTTGAATACAAAATTCCAGAAAAAGGTATGGATAGAATGGGACGGCTTCAAGTAAAGGATGGAACTATTTATGCTATGGCGCAATGGTATCCTAGATTGGCGGTTTTTGATGATGTTACAGGCTGGAATACCGATCCTTATCTTGGCGCAGGAGAATTTTATTTAGGTTATGGTGATTTTGAATATAAAGTAACAGTACCTTTTGACCATATCGTAGTCGGTTCCGGGGAGTTGTTGAATCCGGGACAAGTGCTCACAAAGGAACAGCAAAACAGAATGAAAAATGCTGCTGAAAGTGATGAGCGGGTGTACATTATCAGTCCTGAAGAAGTGACTGACTATGCCAATCATCGTCCAAGACAAAGTGGCACCCAAACCTGGCATTTTAAAATCCAAAATTCAAGAGATATTGCTTTTGCTTCATCAAAAGCTTTTATCTGGGATGCGGCAAGAATCAATCTTCCCAGTGGTAGAAAGGCCATGGCCCAATCTGTTTACCCTCAGGAAAGTGATGGGGAAGATGCTTGGGGCCGATCCACTGAATATAGCAAAGCCTCTGTGGAACATTATTCGGAAATGTGGTACGAATATCCATATCCCGTTGCGGTGAATGTAGCGGCAGACATCAATGGTATGGAATATCCGGGAGTCAATTTCTGCAGCTGGAAATCAAAGGGAGAAAGTTTGTGGGGAGTGACAGACCATGAATTCGGACATAACTGGTTCCCCATGATTGTTGGAAGCAATGAAAGAAGGCATGCCTGGATGGATGAGGGATTCAATACTTTTATCAACTATTACAGTTATATCGCTTTCAACGATGGTGAGTATACCAATGACCTGATACAGACCAGAAGGTATCTTGGTTGGTTGACCAATAAGGACCGCGAACCGATCGCCACCCATGCTGACCGTACCCAGTCCAATAATCTTGGGATGGTCGCTTATATGAAACCTGCCTTAGGGCTGATAATGCTTAGGGAATATGTCTTGGGTCACGAAAGGTTTGACAAAGCGTTTAGATCTTATATTAAAGCATGGGCCTATAAGCATCCCCAACCAACAGATTTTTTCAATCATATGGAAAATGTATCCGGTGAAAATCTGGATTGGTTCTGGAAAGGCTGGTTTTACAGCAATGCCAATATTGACCTGGCGATCAATGGTGTTTTTCCTTACGGTGCCAATTATATAGTGTCACTTTCCAATCTTGGGGAACTGCCCATGCCGGTATTATTGGAAATCACCTATGATGATGGGGAAAAAGAAAGAAGGATGCTTCCTGTGGAGATTTGGTTCAAAGGGAACCAATGGAACCATCTGCTCAAAGTGGACAAGAAAGTCGTGACCGTGGAGATTGATCCTGACAAAGTCATTACAGATACCAATGCCGGAAATGACAAATGGCCGAGCTCTGTATATAAAGATTGAAAAGGCTGAGGAGCCTGTAAAGTTTTAACGGAACGCTGATAACGCAAATATAGCTGATTTTACTGATTATTTATCTGACTGAATTAGTAAAATCAGTTTTATCTGCGTTCTATTTTATTTCATCCCATTAATCCACTCCCTGATCAAATCAACTCCCTCTTCATGTACACTCACCCTGCCGATCTCTGGCATGGCTGCCCCAACCTTGTTGGTGGACATCCGAAATGTCATGATGGATTCATCGGCTTTACCGGGATAGATGGCATATTTGAAGGAACCCGCTCCAAAACCGGCAGCAACGGGAGTTTTGAAAACACCGAGTTTCATCGGGTCGGTTTCCTCATAATCCAAAAACAGTCCGGAAGTACTGGCAGGGCCTTCTGCCCTATGGCAATGGGCACAGTTGATGTCGAGATAGGCTTTGGCGCGAAGTTCAAAAGGTTGGGAAGCATCGGCATAATCTACCATAGCAGTATAGTGATTTAAATCCTGAATGTTTTCAAGAAATCCCGTTTCTGACCATTTGATCAATTGGTTTTTGCTTTCCTTTCCGTAATCAATAGCATGGTTGAGGTATTTGGCTTTTACACCGATGGGAACCATTACTTCGTTTTCGTTGTGACAGCTTTTGCATTGGTTTTTATTGGGCACGATGTAGTTGATGACCTGTTGGGTTCCATTCAGGTCTTTCCATTTCACTTCTTTTTCTGCGCCGACTACCTTGTACGCTGCCTCGGTCTGATCGTTATTCCAGATATAAGGAAAAGCTTCCCAAATTCCCTGACGCTTGACCATCAACCTGGTTTCGATGATTCTTTTCTCCCCTTCAGGATTTCTGAAATCCAAGGGGTAATAAAAATTCTTGATGATGATGGTCTTGTCCGGAAAATCGAAAGAGCCTCCCAAGTTTTGTTTGATGTTGGCAGAAGTACCTTTCGGCATCCAGATAAACCTGGATTTAAATGCATAATCTGTAAAGAGTGAAGATGAAGGTTCGTACCTGACAAGTTCCCCGTTGGGGTTTAAAGCCCTTAACTGACCTTTGTAAAATCCGTATTCCGAAAGTCTTTTGAAAGGAATCTGATCAAAATCAATCTCGGCTAAATTGATATCTGGAGCATCATAATATTGGGTTTGCTCCTCTTGCTCTTCTTGTTTTTCCTGTTTTTGCTCTCCTTTTTTTCCTCCGCAAGCAGAACTTAAAAGCAATGCAAAAAAGAAGATTCCTTGGATAATATATTTCTGACTGAACTTCATGCTTTTACAATTTGGCTACTCCACTTACATCCGTCTTGATTACCGTTTCACATTGGAAGAGGGTATAGTCTTTGGATGCTTTGATGTTTCTCTCGCCTTCCCAAAGGTCAAAGAGCGTGAAATGCAGTTTTTCCATGCCTGTTTCCCGGATGCAGACTTTCATTGGGTTGGTGGATATATCGTCACTGATGCTTTTATCCCAAAACCCGTCATAAATAATATCCTGGGTTTTCCCTTTGCCATGGGCATTATAGACCGAAATCAATTGCCCAAACTCTTTGGTCAGGTCAGGAATTTTCCAGGTCCGTTTGTAGTCATTGTCATGCACATAAATATTGGAGGTGAAAGGCGACCAATTTGGTGCTTCAGTTGGAAAACCTGTGATGTGATAATTGGCGATGGCAATACCTATTGTTTTGTTTTTGTGAATCCTGTTGTCGTAAACCTCCACATCCTTTGCCGCCAAAAGTATGATTCCCGATCCTGGTGGGATCATGGTCACAGTATTGCCATTGGGTTCATCACTTAGCGGAACCGCAAAATTGACATGGTTATTTGACGTGATATCATTGTCATAAATTTTGGTGCCACGGCCCTCGGCTTTAGGAAGTCCGGGCAAGTTGAATACCAAAATACCCCCCGAATTGTCCCTAGCAGTATTCCCATAGACTTCCGCATTATCGGAATTTTCTATTTCAATCCCTGCCACATTCCCAAAGGCAAGAGAATTTCTGACGATGATATTTTCGGACTGACCTACATAAATCCCCGCATCTTTGGAATGGGAAGCGATACATTCATCTATCATGACATTTTTGCACTGTACAGGATAAATGGCATAGGTCCCGTTTTCTGATTTGTCTCCGTTGGTCCAGGTGACGTTGATTCTCCTAAAAGTGATACCTTCGCTATGTTGGCTTTTGATGCCGTCTCCAGGAGCATCTTCAATGCTGAGGTCTTCTATTTTGACATTGTTGCCCACTAGTTTAACTCCTTCACCGCCTGCTTTGAGTTCACGGAAAGAAAGGACAGTCTCTCCCATTCCGGCCCCTTTGATGTGGATATTATTTTTGGAGTCCAGTATCAACTGGGTTTTAAAGCTGTAGAAGCCTGAGGGAATTTCGATAATATCTCCTTCTTCCGCAAGAATAAAATCCTCAATGACTTTTTCAATTTCCTCCTGACTGGCTTTCCTTAGTTTGGAGGAATCGAAAGTCTGTTCGTTAGTGGAATCCGAACAACTCCAAAAGATAAACAAGGATATTGAAAGAAGTCCGTAGATAGGTGAAGTGGGTTTAAATGTCATGATCATTGGGTTTGAATCAGATAGTATCCTGTTTTAATCAATTTGATATGAAAGCAGATAATCCCAAATTTAAATCTTTTTGTTTTTTAAAGTCCCTTGATCCTTCCTGGATTTTCTTCCAAAAACGATTTCCAACCTGCTGTCCTTCCTCTTGTCTGCAAACGGCCATCATGAAAATGATGGCACAGGGCTACAGCCAAGGCATCCGTTGCATCCAAAAGCTTTGGGATTTCCTCGATTTTGAGGAGTGTTTTTAGCATTTCTGCCACTTGTAATTTTGAGGAATTACCATTGCCAGTTACTGACT
>CAZLJT010000068.1:0-7846 GCA_964559905.1 uncultured Aquiflexum sp. | reverse complement strand
TCAGCAATAGGAATTTCTCTTGCCAACGCGGCGGCCATCGCTACGCCTTGTGCCCTGCCCAATTTGAGCATGGACTGCACATTTTCCCCATAAAAAGGGGCCTCTAGAGCCACAGAGTCAGGATGGAATTCATCAATGAGTCCTGTAATCCTTTCGAAGATTTTTTTGAGCTTCAATTCATGGGAACTGTATTTTTTTAAGTGGATTACGCCAAACTGAATTAAACTGTATTTTTGTCCTTCAATCAATATCAGGCCATAACCCATGACATTGGTTCCCGGATCAATGCCAAGAATTATTTTTTCCTTTGCCTCTTTTTTATCTTCTTTACCCATTAGCGCAATTTAAAAGAATTCATGGCAATATTTTATCTTTTATTTGGGATAGTTTATACAGGACTGCTTGGCGGACTTTTATTATTGTGGCACAGGAAATATACGAATCCTTATAAAGGTATTGAATCTCCAATGGTAAGCGTATTGGTTCCATTTAGAAATGAAAAGGAGATTCTAGGGTTCCTTTTTGAAAGGATTATTTCACTTTCCTATAGAAATCTTGAAGTGTTTTTTATAAATGACAACAGCAATGATGGAGGTAAGGAACTGCTGCAGGATTTGATCAAAAATCACAATACTTTACATTTCCCTGTCCATATTCTTGAAAATAAAGGGATCGGTAAAAAGGCTGCAATCAAGGAAGGAATCGATGCTGCAAAAGCTGATTTGATTTTTTGTACAGACGCTGATTGTTGGGTTCCTGATAATTGGATTGAAAATAAACTGGGTCTTTTTGAAAATCCAAAGGTAAAAATGATCTGTGGTCCGGTGATGACAAGTGGCCAAAAAGGTTTTTTTCAAAAATTCCAACAGATTGATTGGGCCAGCATATTATTGGTGACCAAGGCGGGTTTTGAAGTGAATTCTCCCTTGATGTGCAGTGCGGCAAATTTGGCTTATCGGAAAAGTGCATTTTTGGAGGTGGAGGGATATCAGGGCAATGACATGATCTTGTCTGGCGATGATGAGTTCCTGCTGAAGAAGTTAGCGAAAAATTTTGGTGCTGAGTCAGTTGTGTACCAAAATCCTATAGAAGATTTGGTTTATACCCAACCTCAACCTTATTGGAGAAACCTTTTTGACCAAAGAAGCAGGTGGGCGTCAAAATGGAATACCCATGGTTCTTTCCATCATTTGCTGGGATCGATTTTACCTGTTTTATTTCAGTTTGTATTTCTTTCGAGTTTTCTACTCATATTTACCGGGGCTCTGGATTTATGGGTTTTCATTTTCATTTGGATTGCTAAAGTCGGATCTGAGAGAATTGTCTTGGGAAAAGTTCTCCAACAGTACGGTATAGAACATCATTTTTTTTGGTTTTTGCTGGCTTCTGTTTTGCATCCTTTTTATGTAATCATTATTGTTTTCAGGATTTTATTTCTTAAAAACGAATGGAAAGGAAGAAGGGTGTTTTCAAACATCTGATTTCATTTGTCCTTTTGGCAAAAAATGATAGTTATTCCATCATGGAGCTCAAAGAAATTGGATGTGTTCTGTTAATTATTGAGAAATCAATATAAACTATGTCATTCGATTTAAGGTGATTAAGACTAAATTGATAACTTTACATTTCATTATTGCTTATTAAATATGACAGATGAAGAGTTTGATTTGCTGGACGAACTATATTTTGTGCAGCAATACGCTTTCCTAAAGGAAACATTGGGCTGGGAAGATGAAATCCTTTTGGTTACCTTACAATCCCTTTATGAAAAAGGCCTGGTCAAATGTCTGACTGAGCCTGACAATGAAATATTTGATAGAGTGGATTTCAATAAAAAAGGAAAAAATCTGTATTATCTGGCCACCAAAAAAGGCTTGATGGAACATAATGCTATTTAAAGGAAATAAAGTTGGCCATACAGACTGTCAAGTATCAAAAGAAAGAACTGGAGCTCAAAGCGCTCTTGGAGATTACCCAAGCGATTAATGAAAATAAATCGGCGACGGTACTTCTCAATATTTTTAAATTCACCTGTTTGGTACATTTAAATATCCGATCGATTCTATTATATATGATTGATCAGGACAGGTTTCAATTAAAAATCAGTCACGGAACCAAAGGCTTGGTCCCGGACCACATTCTTGAAGAAAGGGTCAGCTATAGTAAGGACTCTGAAGAATTGCATATAGAATTGGACTCCGGGTATTCATTTTCTGAGTTGGAAAGTTATCTGCCGGTTTACCATAAGGAAAGGATGCTGGCCATTCTTTTTTTGAAAAAGAAAGATGAAGAGGAAGACCTTGATTTAAATTTCACACAGGCATTGACCAATATCATGGTCGTTGCTTTGGAAAACAAAAGATTTGCCAAAAGACAATTGGAGCAGGAAAGGCTCAAAAGGGAAGTGGAGATAGCCTCCAATGTGCAAAGAATGCTTTTCCCCGCAATTCTTCCACAAACTGCAAAACTTACTGCCAAAGTCACCTATATTCCTCATTCAACTGTCGGAGGTGATTATTATGACCTAATCAAAAAATCAGAGGATGAGGTATTTTTCTGCATTGCAGACGTATCTGGAAAAGGAATGCCTGCAGCCTTGTTGATGTCGAATTTTCAGGCTGCTTTAAGGACTTTATTGCGCAGCTCCTCGGATATGAAAATGATCGTGGAACAATTGAATTACACTATTTTCGAAAATACCAAAGGAGAAAAATTCATCACCTTCTTTTTGGGATACTACAATTATAAAAAGAGGGAATTGATTTACGTAAATGCAGGTCATAACCCACCTGTTTTATGCTGGGAAGGTGAGCAAAGAAGCGAGATGTTGGGGGCAGGCACTACGATATTGGGAGCTTTTGAACAATTGCCATTTCTGGAAATAGGAAGGCGGGAGCATCTCAAAGGTTTTTCTATTCATTTGTATACCGATGGACTCACTGAAAGTTTTAACATCCAAGAAGAAGAATATGGTGATGGGCGTTTTCTCCAATTTGTAAAAAGCCAGCTTTGTGTTGAGCCTAATAAGTTTCATAATTTGTTTTTTGAAGAATTAAAAAGTTACACCGAGGGAGTTGAACAAGGAGATGACATCACTTTATTAAGCATCAAATTCCAATAGCGATTATGATGATCCATCATGTTCCTTCTTTAATCTCAAAATTGTTTCCCCAGTTTGTATGGCATTTGGATAGGAAGGACAGGAAAATCTTTTTGACATTTGATGACGGCCCTGTTCCGGGAACAACGGATTTTGTCCTGAATGAATTGGCAAAAAGGGATATGAAAGCAACCTTTTTTATGGTTGGTGATAATATTAAAAAGCATCCGGATTTGGCCAAAGAGGTCCACTTAGCAGGAAATGCGATAGGCAATCATACCATGCATCATCTAAACGGATTTAAAACCCCCCTTAATCAATATCTTGAGGATGTACAAATCTGCCAATCCCAAATTCAGCAGACTTTGTCAGTGAGCACACTTTTGTTCAGGCCTCCTTATGGGAGAATTACCAAAAAACAACTTCATGCCATATCCCCTAATTTCAAGGTAATCATGTGGGATGTTTTGACGGGAGACTTTGATCCCAATCAAAGTGCTGAGGAATGTTTGAAAAAAGCAAAAAAACACAGCAAAAACGGTTCGGTGGTAGTGTTTCATGATCAGCAAAGGACAGCAAGCATCATCAGGATAGTATTGCCCCAATATTTGGATTTTATTGAGGACCAAGGATTCAAAACAGCCCTGCTATGATTCTGGCTTTGATTTTGACAATTACTGCTCTTTTGATTATTCAGGATATTGCGCTTTGGATACTTTTAAAAGCCAATTTCAAACACTTTGACAAAAGTGGGATTTTAGAATATCCCAAGGTCAGTTTTTTGATTCCGAGCAGGAATGAAGAAAAAAACTTGCCCGAATGCCTGGCTTCATTGAGTAACTTGAAATATCCAATCGATAAACTTCAGGTCATTTTAGGAGACGACAGAAGCACTGATAGTACCCGTGGCATATTAGCTGACTATGTAGCTCAACATCCTGAGGCAATATTGGTTGATGTCAAGGAAGGTGAAACAAAGAAAATAAATGGTAAAGCCAATGCTCTTTCTCAAATGGCGAAAAAAGCTAATGGAGAAGTGTTCCTGTTTACTGATGCGGATTGTAAGGTTCCGGAAAATTATGTGAAAACGATGGTTGCTGCCTGGCAAAGTACGGGTGCAGGGATTATTACGGGAATTACCCAAGTTTCTGGAAATGGATTTTTTGATAAAATGCAGGCAATGGATTGGTGGTTGACTTTGGGGATGGTAAAAGTGATCATCGATCTAGGTTTTCCGGTGACTTCCATGGGAAACAATATGCTGATTTTAAAAAAAGCCTATCAGTCAGTGGGAGGATTTGAAGGCATTCCGTTTTCATTGACCGAGGACTTTGAAATTGCAAAGCATATACTGGCTAAAGGATTTACATCATTTCACTTGGTTGGAAAGGAGAATCTTATTGCTACAAAACCGCAAAAAAAAGTCACAGACCTTCTCAAACAAAGAAAACGCTGGATGGCAGGTGCCATGGATTTACCATTTTTCTGGAAATTACTTTTGGGATTACAGGTGCTTTTCTTTCCAAGCATAGTTTTTTTACTTTTTTCTTATCCTTTAATGGGGGGGGCTTTGTGGATTTGCAAACTGGCCATTCAAAGCCTTTTTATTACTGCTTTTGCTTCCAAAACAGCGGTGAAGCTAAATCCAATGGATATGATACTTTTTGAAATATATTATATGATTGCCGCTTGGTCTACGATAGTTTATTATTTTTGGCCTGCTCAGACTGATTGGAAGGGGAGGAGGTATTGAAGGAAAGGTAGAGGCTAGAAGCGAGAGGCGAGATGCAAGAAACGAGAAGTGAGAGTTAAGAGAGCCAAGATACAAGAGCCAAGATACAAGAGCCAAGAAACAAGAGTCAAGAAACAAGAAACAAAGCCTTTATCGATGAATATCGGGGAAATAAGAACCGAGATGGGAGAACCGAGAGACGAGAAGCGAAAACCGAGATTTGAGAATTTAGATCCAAGAAACAAAGCCTGTCCCGATGAATATCGGAGAATCAAGATGGGTGAACCAAGGGGGAGAACTGAGAGCCTAGAATCATGAGGCACAAATAAATGGTTTAGGCACGACCGATCTAGGACTAGCGTTAAGGTAGAATAAATAGGAGAAGCTTTATGAGATAGACAAGATGCTAGGGCAAACAACCAATGAAAAAATAACCAAAAAACCACTAACCCATTACAAAAAATGAAATATACCGATACCCACGCCCACATCTATTCCAAAAAATATGATGATGACAGGTCAGATGTTATCAGGGTTTCGGCTGAAAAAGGGGTGGAGAAAATCTACATGCCCAATATTGACGTGGAATCCATCGATGCGATGCTGGAAGCGGAACTGAAATATCCGGGAGTCTGTATTCCCATGATGGGGCTTCATCCCTGTGATGTAAAAAAGGACTTTGAGAAGCAGCTGTATGTAATGGAGGAATGGATCGACAATAGGGAATTTGCCGCTATTGGTGAAACAGGTTTGGACCTGTATTGGGACAAGACCTTTTTTGAGCAGCAAAAGGAAGCTTTGAGAATACAGATCAATTGGGCAAAGAAAAAGAAGTGGCCCATTGTCCTGCATTGCCGGGAATCAATGGATGAAACCATAGCCATCATTAAAGAAGAGAAAAACGAAGACTTGCAGGGCATTTTCCACTGCTTCTCAGGTACCGTTGAGCAAGCCAAACAAATCATTGAATTGGGATTTTTTTTGGGGTTAGGTGGTGTTTCTACTTATAAAAATGGAGGATTGGATAAGGTTTTGCCTAAATTGGGCCTGGAGCATGTTGTCCTGGAAACTGATGGACCCTATCTTGCTCCGGTACCCTATAGGGGTAAAAGAAACTCCCCTGAATATATTCCAATCATTGCAGAAAGAATAGCAGAGCTTGCAGATAGTAGTTTGGAAAAGGTGTCCGAAATCACCCAAAGAAACACGATAAAGATTTTCAATCATTTTAATCTATGAATTACAAAATAGTCCGGCTCAATACCGGTGCAAAAAATGATATCGCGGCATCTGTATTAATTATTTATACAGGGGGCACACTTGGAATGGCTTATGATGCTTCAGGTGCTTTAGTCCCTTTCAATTTTGGTCAGATTTTGGAAAAAATCCCCAACCTGACCAATATGAATGTAGCTATTACAGTCATCTCCTTTCCTGAACCCATAGATTCGTCCAACGTAAACATGCAGCATTGGGTGGATATGGGCTATATTATCTATGAAAATTATGATACCTACGATGGTTTTGTAATTCTTCATGGGACGGATACGATGGCTTACTCTGCATCCATGTTGAGCTATATGCTTAGAGGATTGAGTAAACCTGTGGTATTTACCGGAGCTCAATTACCCATTTCAGCGATGCGCTCTGATGCCCGGGAAAACTTGATGACTGCACTTGAAATTGCTACTGCCAAAGCAAATGGCAATCCTGTTGTACCGGAGGTATGTATATTTTTCAATCATATGCTCTTGAGGGGAAATAGGTCCAAGAAAGTCCAAAGTGTTCATTTTGATGCATTCGAATCTGAAAATTATCCTGCTTTGGCCGAGGCAGGTATTATCATCGATTATAATTATGCAGCCATCAAAACTTATGAGGAAGGGAAAAAACTCAAATACTACAATAAGCTTGACAACAGGGTGATGATTTTAAAACTTTTTCCGGGTATCACTTCAAAGATTCTTGATTCCTGTTTTGATATTGAAGATATGCGGGGGGTTATCCTCGAAACCTATGGTTCAGGTAACAGCCCCAGTGAATCCTGGTTTATCAATTCTCTGGAAAAAGCTGTTAAAAAGGGAATAATTATACTGAATGTTTCCCAATGCAACGGAGGCCGGGTAATTCAAGGCAGATATCAGACAAGCAAAGATCTGAAAAAAATAGGTGTTCTGAGTGGAGGAGATATTACGACTGAAGCCGCAGTCACGAAAATGATGTTTTTGTTGGCCAACGAGACAGATGATACTGAAATCAGAAGGAAATTGGTGATCCCTATGATCGGTGAAATGTCGCTGACTGGTTAGTACTTAAATTTTATGATAGAAGCTTGCTTGGGCCTGTAATTATTCATTTCTTTGCACTCCCATTCAGCAAAACGACTAAACAGAGAGGTGTCCGAGTGGTTGAAGGAGCACGCCTGGAAAGCGTGTATACCTCTAAAGGGTATCGAGGGTTCGAATCCCTTCCTCTCTGCGAGAATTTACCGGTACTATTGAGGTATCGGTTTTTTTGTGAGCAAACTTTTATTAAATTTTTTTGGGAGATAGGAGGATCCCGGTGTTTGAAATCTACTAAAGAGAGATTCGCCAAAGCTTTTTTATGCCCTTGGTGCAGGATATATCCACTTCTCTATGTCCATCAAAATATCTGCAGGAGGTTTTTTGGTGAATTGGATTCTGTTTTTTTAACAATGATTTTTATGACTCTTAGCGGATAAATTAGTTTTCCTCAAAAAAATGAAGCGATTTAAAGAAGATTTGATTATATTAGCTAATTAATTAGTTTATTGCTTGTTCCAAAATTTAGTTCCACTTATATTTATTTCTGAATTTTATTTGATTTAGTTGAATTATGGATTTGAATTTAATATCATTGCTTGCTTTCACAATCAAATAAGGAAGTAAACTGAAATGTTGTCCATTTATTATAATTCTATATCCGCTTATATAATTAACCTAATTAATTCATAATCCTTCATTTAGCTTGCAAAGAAGTTATCAAAAACATGC
>CAZLJT010000067.1:0-14883 GCA_964559905.1 uncultured Aquiflexum sp. | reverse complement strand
CCGGGAGACTTTTTTATTTTTGTGCCATGGACAATTTGATTTTATTTGATGACCCTGCTATTAGGGGTTCACTGTTGCCTTTTACTTTTACCCGCCCGGTAGCAGATATCCGGGTAGGGATTTTGAAGATTTCAGAAAAATGGGAAAAATACTCGGGTCTAAATGCCGGTTTTCTCACGCAGGATTACTTGGCTGAAAAGTTCCCCAAAAACGATTCACCTGCTTTGATGGTCAACGGGGCTGTTTGTCCGGACCAAGAACTTTGGGATCAAATATCCCAATTAAAAACAGATCAGTCTCTTTGGTTTCAGAATATGCTGATTGCTTGCTATTCTGAGCAACCATCTCTTTTTCAACCTGAGCAAGCAAAGAAGAATGAGGCTATTCAATATGAATCAGACTTTATTTCTATTCAAAAGACATGGAATATTTTTCAACACAATGCTACCGAACTCCAAAAAGATTTTGCACTGATCACTTCAGGCAGAATTTCTGAAGAAATTTCAGATCCGCACACCATCGTGTACAATCCTTCCCAGGTATTTGTGGAGGAAGGTGCCAAAATCAAAGCGGCTGTGCTCAATGCTGAAGGAGGTCCGATATATCTTGGTAAGAATTCAGAGGTTCAGGAAGGGACTTTGATCAGAGGTCCTTTTGCTTTGTGCGAAGGCTCGACAGTAAACATGGGCGCCAAGCTCAGGGGAGACACGACGGTAGGGCCTTTTTCTAAAGTAGGAGGAGAGATTTCCAATTCAGTGATTTTTGGTTACAGCAATAAAGGCCATGATGGATTTTTGGGCAATGCAGTCATCGGCGAATGGTGCAATTTGGGTGCCGATACCAATACCTCTAACCTCAAAAACAACTATGCACCAGTCAAAGTATGGGATTATACCCGTGGCGGGTTTTCAAATACCGGATTGCAATTTTGCGGATTGATGATGGGAGACCATGCCAAGTGTGGGATCAATACCATGTTCAATACAGGCACTGTAGTAGGAGTTGGTGCCAATGTTTTTGGAGATGGATTTCCCAGAAATTTTATTCCTTCATTTTCATGGGGTGGGGCATCGGGTTTCAGTACTTTTCAGGTAAGAAAATTTGAAGAAGTGGCCATTGCCGTGATGAAACGCAGAGGCAAGGTATTTGATCAAACCGAAAAAGAAATCCTCCAAAAGGTTTTCGAATTGACAAGACATTACCGTATTTGGGACAAAGAAGTTTAGAGAATTTATGTTGTTTTCATCCATACCGGGACTGGGAGAAGTCAAGGAAAAAATCATACAGGCAGTCAAGACCAATCATTTGGCGCATGCCTTATTGTTTCATGGTCCTGAGGGCTCACCCAATCTTAGGATGGCACTGGCACTGGCGACTTATCTGCATTGTCAAAACCCTGGAGAAGAAGATTCCTGTGGTCATTGCCCATCTTGCCAGAAAATGGCCAAGCTGGTGCATCCGGATATGAATTTTGCCTTTCCAATGCCGGGTGAATCCAAGGAAGAAGAAAATCCAAACAAGGAAAAGAAAGTTGATTTTATGGCTTCTTTTAGAAATTTTGCCATAAATATTCCTTACGCAAATATTTCGGACTGGATATATCATAATGGATTTGAAAAAAAACAACTCAATATTTCCAAAGGTGCAGCCAGACAAATCATCAAAACCCTTTCCTTGAAGTCTTTTGAAGGAGGATTTAAGATCATGCTGATTTGGGCTCCTGAATTCATGCATTCAACCTCAGCCAATTCACTTTTGAAGGTTCTCGAAGAACCGCCTGAGAAAACTGTTTTTTTGTTGGTCACCTCCCATCCTGAACAATTGTTGTCCACTATTTTGTCCCGTACCCAAAAAATTATGGTGAGGGCGTTTTCGGATGAAGAAGTGATGTCACATTTAGTGTCTGATGGATTGTGTTCAAGGGAAGCGGCTGTTCAGATTGCCCCCTTGGCTGATGGAAACATGCGTGAAGCATACAGGATGGTGGATCAGGTTGAAGATGAAAACACAGTTCTTATCAGGGATTGGTTTAGGTCTTGTTATTCACTGGATGTGAATTTGATGTTTGAGTTTGTTGATAAATTCAGCAGCAAAGACAAGGAAGCTCAGAAATCGATTTTGTTGAGTGGTATCAATGTGGTCAGGGAAGTGATGCTGGATAAATCAAAAGTGGCTGAACTGATGAGAAGTGTGGAAGCAGACAGGGATTTTATACATAAATTGGGGATCCATGTTATGGACGAGGGTAAATTAAGTAAAGTATATGAATTGCTTAATGAGGCCTACTATCACTTGGAAAGAAATGCAAACCAAAAAATACTTTTTGGAGATCTTTCCTTTCAGATATCAAAAACCATGAGGTCAAAAGAAACGGTTTTCACATGAAGAAATTAATTGGAAGAAGAGAGAAATTCTCTTTACCAGAATGGGGTCTGAAAAATGTAACCGGCAAAATTGATACAGGAGCTTATACCTCTTCTATCCATTGTGAGTATGTAGAAGAAAAGGAAAACGACGGGAAAAAGGCATTATATTTTAAAGTTTTGGACCCATCGGATAAAAATTATAACGGGAAAATTCTCAAGTCAGAAAATTATTCCCAAAAAAAAGTCAAGAATTCTTTTGGGCAGGCCGAAATCAGGTATAAAGTAACTACAAAAGTCATTATGTTTGGTGTCGAATTCGATGCGGAGTTTACATTGACCGACAGGTCAAAAATGAGGAATCCCATTCTACTTGGAAGAAAAATATTGATAGGGAGGTTTATAGTAGATGTGCAAGAGGTTAACTTATCAAAAAAATCATTGAAATGAAGATTGCGATTTTATCGAGAAACTCCCATCTGTATTCCACTAGGAGATTAATTGAAGCCATTAGGGCAGCTGGACATGAAGCCTTGGTGGTTGACCATTCACTTTGTGACCTGATCATTGAGCAGGAAGGCCCTTCAATCATATATAAAGGAGAAAAGCTCACTGGAGTAGATGCCATTATTCCAAGGATTGGGGCATCAGTAACTTTTTATGGGACGGCGGTAGTTAGGCAGTTTGAATTAATGGGTGCTTTTTCAGCAGTAGAATCCCAGGCAATTGTGAGAAGTCGGGATAAATTGAGAAGTCTTCAGATTCTTTCCAAAGCTGGTCTGGGTATGCCAAAAACAGCCTTTACCAACTTTTCCAAAGGAGGAGAAAAAGCATTGATCGAAAGGGTTGGTGGAGCTCCATTGATTATCAAGCTTTTGGAAGGAACTCAGGGTTTAGGGGTCGTATTGGCCGAAACAAAAAAAGCAGGACAATCTGTAATCGAAGCATTCCATGGGCTTAAAGCAAGAATTATTGTTCAGGAATTTATCAAAGAAGCGAAAGGAGCTGATATCCGTGCATTTGTGGTCAACGGCAAAGTAGTTGGTGCCATGAAACGTCAGGGAGCAGAAGGGGAATTTCGTTCCAATCTTCATAGAGGAGGAGTTGCCACTGTTATAAAACTTTCTAGAGCAGAAAAAATGGCTGCCCTAGGGGCAGCAAAAGCCTTGGGACTTGCCATTGCTGGTGTGGACCTGTTACAATCTGAAAGAGGTCCTTTGATCTTGGAAGTAAACAGTTCTCCAGGTCTTGAAGGTATTGAAAAGGCAACTGGTATAAATATAGCCAAGGAAATTGTAGAATATATTGAGGAGTCAGTTCAGAAGAAAATCAATAAAAAGACCATTAAAAATGAACAAACCCATCCGGATAGGCACTAGAGGTAGCAAACTGGCTCTTTGGCAAGCTTATCATGTTGCTGACTTGCTCAAGGTCAAAGGTTTGGCAAGTGAAATAAAAATCATTGAAACCAAGGGGGATAAAATTCTCGATGTTTCCATAGCCAAAATTGGAAGTAAGGGAGTTTTTACAGAGGAATTGGAAATGCAGCTCTTATCGGGAGAAATTGACATTGCGGTGCATAGTGCAAAAGACATGCAGTCCAGGTTGCCTGAAGGTTTTGAAATCATAGCTTTTACTAAAAGGGAGGAAGTCAATGACATCATCCTAAGTCACAAAGAAGGAATTGATTATAAAAATGCTGATCAGCCTTTGATATTGGGAACTTCATCAACAAGAAGAGTCGCCACATTGAAGCATTTTTATCCACATATCCAAACTGTCGAGATTAGGGGTAACCTTCAGACCAGAATTGCCAAAATGGAATCTGGTGTCTGTGATGCGCTTTTGTTGGCCTATGCAGGGGCGCACAGGATGGGATATGATGATTTAATCAGGTTTAAACTTTCATTGGACGAATTTACTCCAGCAGTAGGTCAGGGAAGTGTGGCGCTGGAATCTTCTTCCAATTTGGATCCGGTTGTAAAAACCAAAATCATCGAGGCATGCCATCATCAGGAAACGGGATTTAGATTATTTGCTGAAAGGGCTTTTTTACGGGTTTTGGAGGGAGGTTGTAGCATCCCTGTCTTTGCTTTGGCTGATTTGGAAGAGGATGTTTTACACTTAAAAGGAGGAATAGTCAGCCTTGACGGTCGAAAAAGAATAATTCAAAAAGTGTCAGGGGACGCCACTCAGGCAGAAGATTTGGGCGGACAATTGGCAAACCTTATCTTAAGTGATGGGGGAGCAGAAATTTTGAGGGAAATAAAAAAAGTGTTAAAAAAATGAAAAGGCTAAATCTATTTTATTTAACCATATTTGGAATGCTGATTTTTTCATGCAAATCAGAAAAAGATCATCTTATCAAGATTCAGACACGTCATGGAGATATGTACGCCATATTGTTTGATGAAACACCTAAACATAAGCAGAATTTCATCGATTTAGCGGAATCAGGGAGATTTGATTCTACTGAATTTCATAGGATTATTCCAGAATTCATGATCCAAGGTGGAGATGTATTTGGAAAAGAAATGCTGCCCAAAGAAGAATGGTACACAATTCCATCCGAAATAATTCCAGGATTTATTCACAGTAAGGGAATGATTGCGGCCGCCAGACAGGGAAATAATGTTAATCCAGATAAAAATTCCAGTGGTACTCAGTTTTATATTGTTCAGGGCAAGGTATATTCAAGAGAGGAATTGGTCACAGACATGAAACTCTTGTCGGAAACATTTTTCAAATATATTCAACTGAGTAGTAATATTGAATTGAAAGAAACATACAGTAGATTATATGAAGAGCAGAAGTTTGATTCACTAAATAAATTATTATTGGAAGAGAAGCAAAATCTGGAATCATTTTATGGGGTCAATCTCGAAAAATCTATGACCAATGAACAAATTGAAGCCTACACTACACAAGGTGGCGCCCCCCATTTGGATGATGAATATACTGTATTTGGTAAAGTGGTCAAGGGATTGGAAGTGATCGATAAAATAGCCAAGGAAAAAACTGGGAGAAGTGATAAGCCATTAGAACCGGTTTTTATGAAAGTAACTGTTGAGGAACTACCAAAAGCAAAAATAACCAAAGAATATGGCTATTCTTACTGAAAAGAATCTAAGCCTAAAAGTGCTTATCACCGGAGCCAACGGCCTATTGGGCCAGAAATTAATGGAACAATTGATACCTGATTCCAAAGTCGAAGTCATTGGAACAGGTAGGGGTCGAGCCAGACTTTCCGGGTTGGGCAGAAAAAGTGTCCTTTGGAAAGAAATGGATGTTACCGATAGAACCCAAGTCCTTGAAGTATTTGCTGAAATCAAACCCGATGCTGTTATCCACACGGCTGCGATGACCCAGGTGGATGATTGCGAGCAGGACCATGCCCAATGCCGTAAGGCAAATGTGGATGCTGTTTCAAATTTGATAGAGGCTTGCCGGATTTTTGATGCGCATTTGGTTCATCTATCCACGGATTTCATTTTTGATGGCGAAGCTGGACCTTACAGTGAAGAAGCCCTGCCAAATCCTATCAATTATTATGGTAGGACTA
The DNA here is from genome assembly GCA_964559905.1 of uncultured Aquiflexum sp. GTDB lineage: Bacteria > Bacteroidota > Bacteroidia > Cytophagales > Cyclobacteriaceae > Aquiflexum. Next base: position 8,958 of record CAZLJT010000067.1, on the reverse strand, counting down.
AGCTGGAAGCGGAGAACCTTATCAAAGAATCAGGGATCAAGTGGACAATAGTCCGTACAGTTTTGGTCTATGGAATCGCCAATGATATGAGCAGATCAAATATTATTCTTTGGGTAAAAAAATCATTGGAAGAGGGGAAGACTATTAAAGTAGTAAATGATCAATGGAGGACTCCGACTTTAGCCGAGGATTTGGCTGTTGGCTGTATCTTGATTGTGAAAAAAGGAGAATTAGGCATTTTTAATATTTCAGGGAAGGATTTTTTGACACCCTTCGAAATGGCAATTCAGACTGCGGATTATTTTGATTTGGATAAGTCATTGATTTCAGAAGTGGATTCCACAATTTTCACCCAACCTGCAAAAAGACCCCCTAAGACTGGATTTATTATTGATAAGGCAAAAAAGGTGCTCGGGTATAATCCCAAAAGTTTTATGGAAGGAATTGCTATTTTATCAAAACAACTTAAATTAGCCGATTCTTAAATATTAAATTTTTGTTTAAAAATTAACAAAACGATAAAGTATGGCAATGAATTCAGATACCCAAGGAAGGGGCCAATGGGGTTCCAGTTTGGGTTTTATTATGGCTGCTGCAGGTTCGGCGGTGGGTTTGGGTAACATTTGGAGGTTCCCCTACCTTACCGGCGAAAACGGCGGTGGGGCGTTCGTATTTGTATATGCAATCTGCGTACTTCTAATTGGACTACCTCTTTTACTGAATGAAATTGCCTTGGGGCGTATTTCCGGAAAAAATCCCATTGGTGCTATCAAAGCAACCGGTGGAAACGGCTTTTGGCAAATTGCCGGGATTCTTTGTATCCTTGTCTGCTTCTGTGTATTGAGTTATTATTCTGTGATAGCAGGTTGGACAATTGGGTATATTTTTACTGAATTGATTAATATTCCGATTGATTTTGAGGATTTCCAACAAACACCCATGTATGTTATCCCACTTTGTTTCTTTTTTATTTTAATGACAATTGGAGTGGTTTTGGGAGGTGTTTCGGGAGGAATAGAAAAGGCAGCAAAATTTTTAATGCCGGTTTTGTTTATCATCATAATTTTTATTGCAGGAAGAGCGGTGACTTTGGAAGGAGCCAGTGCAGGTATAGAATATTATTTGTACCCTGATTTCTCTAAAATAACCACTAAAGTCATACTCCAAGCGCTTGGACAGGCATTTTTCTCGATGTCTGTTGGTTGGGGCTTGATGATTACCTTTGGATCTTATTTGCCTAAGAGCGGAAACATTGTTCAATCTTCAGGGTGGATTGCAGGGATGGACAGCATGGTTGCTTTGTTGGGTGGTTTGATGGTTTTTCCTGCCTTATTTGCTTTACTTCCGGGGAAAGACCCCGCAGGAGGACCTGCTTTGGTTTTTGAGGTTTTGCCAATGGTGTTTGATGCTATGCCAGGAGGAAATTTCATTGGAGCTTTATTCTTTTTACTTTTGTTAGTAGCTGCCTTAACATCCAGTATTTCTATGTTGGAGGTTCCAGTGGCTTATTTTATTGATGAAAGAAAGTGGAGTAGAAAAAAGGCAGCCTGGACAATAGGTATCGCTGCGATGGCTCTTTCAGTCCCATCAGCTCTGTCTTCTATTGAAGGCAATTATTTTGAGTCATTGACACTTTCGTTTTTGGGTAATACCCAAGTAGGCTTTTTTGCCATTATGGATTTTACATTTGGCACATTTGCCGTAGTGGTTATTTGCTTAATGCTCAGTCTTTATACTGGTTGGGCTAAAAAAATCGGGGATTTTGCAAATGAACTTGCTTTAGGAGCCCCAGGATTTAAGGGAGGGGTAAGGACAGCTTGGATATTCTTTATCAAATGGGTTTGTCCGGTTGTGATAGCCTTGGTATTGTTGGATCTTGTTGGAGTATTCGGAACACCTCAAGAAGGCGGTTAATTTCTTACTTCAAGCCATTGAAAAATTTAAAGGAGCTGTAAACGGCTCCTTTTTTTTTATATATAGTTTTTTGTTTTATAGATAAAAATCTATGTACATTGCTTTCAGTTATTTATTTGGCAAATGAAAATACTTGTTGTCGATGATGATGCCATCAACAGGCTGATTCTTCAAAAATTATTTGAAAGGGAGAGGCATATTGTTGTTACCGCAGAAAATGGTTTGGAGGCCCTGTCAATTTTAATTGAAGAGGATGATATCCATGTGGTAATCACTGATATCATGATGCCGGAAATGGATGGAATAGCGTTACTTGCAGAAATTAAGCTCAATGAGAAAATCAATAAATTACCAATTATCGGATTTACAGCTGGAGATATAGATTATTTCAGAAGTATAACCCCTTTGTCTTTTGACAGGCTTTTACCTAAGCCAATGAATTTTCATGAACTATACGCCATTACCAATCAGTTTGTCCAGGAAAGAGCTAATTAATCACTAAACTGGGGAATCTTGATTGTTTTTTTAAATTCAATAGAATTTTTGAAACAATGTCGTCGTTTTAGATGTGTCAAATAGAATTTAAACCCAAATGAAGAAAAATATATTTCCCGTATTCCTAGTTTTATTATCTCTGACTGCTTTTGGCCAGGAGTTTTCTATAGGTCCAAAAATAGGAGTATCCCAATCAAATATCTCCTTGTCAAATGAAGACTTTATTTCTGGAGATAATAGTTATGGTTACCATGTTGGCTTGTTTGTCAGAATGGGGGGAAATTCTATTTTTGTCCAACCTGAATTTTTGTATACCAATACAGGGGGAACGATCATTCAGAAGCAAGCAAATTCAACAGATCTTATTATAGATGCCAATTTTGACAGGATGGATATCCCATTTATGCTCGGTTTTAAATTTGCACAGTTTTTTAGGATTCAAGCTGGGCCTATTGCATCCATTTTGATTGATTATTCTATTGTGGATTCAAATCAAAATCCCATAAATGTAGACTATAATAAAACTACAATTGGATATCAGGCAGGGTTAGGATTCGATGTAGGAAATTTTATTTTGGATTTCAAATATGAAAATTCCCTAGGTAAAATTTCCAATTCCACCAATGATTTTGCCACGGACCAAAGACAAAATCAGCTTATGTTTTCTGCAGGGTTTAGATTGTTTTGAATTCAAAAAACATGAAAAATCCCAGAGTGAGATTTCAATCATTAAATCTCACTCTGGGATTTTGAAGAGCATTTAGATTTTGATTTTTCCCCAAGGTTATTTTATCTCAAATGTAATTTCGTCTTCCGCTGTTTGGGTTTTTAGTACAATTTTATATTTTCCTCTTCCTAATGCCCCATACTCCCATGAAGTATTTGTTACCCCTGATTGAGAATCCTGCCTCCAAGATTTAATGGTTTCATTTTTTTCATTTTTGATTTCAATGGTGACAAGAGAGGGATTTTTTAAATAATACAGGATGCTTTGGCTTGGCTTATTGACCATTCCCTCAGACATGGCTGCCCTCCAAGGATTGTATCGGATTTCAGACACACTCAAAGCCTGAATTTCCTTATTGGTATTGTTCAATATTTTGTAGAGGGGTTTCAAATCGACAATAAATACGCTTCGCCCATGCGTAGCGACTACCAATTCCTTCTCTCTTTTTTGGATAGCCATATCATAAATGGCGACGTTAGGTATAGCTCCCTGCATCAGATCGTAGTTTCCACCTTGATTTGTGGAAACATAAAGTCCATGATCTGTGCCCAAAAATAGAAGTGATGGGTTTATTGGATCTTCTTTGATCACATTCACAGCCTCCTTAGGCAGATTTGATGCGATTGAAGTCCAGGTTTTCCCATAGTTGGTACTTTTGTATACAAAAGGCGTAAACTCATCAAATCTATATCCCGTCAATGTTACATATACCAAACCTTCCTGATGTTGTGAAGGCGTCACACTGCTGATCCATCGGTCAGTCGGAAGTCCCTTGCTGATATCTGTCCAAGATATTCCATGGTCTCGGGTAAGCCATAGATTGCCATCATCGGAACCTGCATATAAAGTCCCAAATTCAAAAGGTGATTCTTCCAAAACAGAAAGTGTGGCAAATGGGACATTTCCGCTTTTTTTGTTTTTAGTCAAATCAGGTGAAATGGTTTCCCATGTATCCCCTCTGTCCAGACTTCTATACACGTATTGGGAGCCCATATAGAAAATATCCTGATTGTGTTTGCTTAATATGGCTGGGGTTCTCCAATTCCACCTGTTCGGGTCTCTTCCGATATCATGTGACGGTGTCACTGATTTCCTTTCTTGGTTTGCTGTATTTACCCTGAAATAATTCCCAAATTGAAAACCTGTATAAACAATATCATTGGACCGGGTATCTACCGCCACCACCATTCCGTCACCACCCATCAAAGAAGACCAAGGATCTTCGGGCCTATTCGTAGATTTCCCATACCAAACACCGTTGTCCTGCATGCCTCCATAGACATTGTATGGTGTCTTTTCATCCACCATTACTGAATAGAATTGACTGATAGTTAGTTGATCATTCAAATGGGTCCACCTTTCTCCGCTGCCATAAGAGCTATACAGGCCTCCATCTGTGCCCAACAATAGGTGTTTAGAATCTTTGGGATTAATCCATAATGCCTGATGATCAGAGTGAACATTTCCCACAGTGTCAGTTCTGGCAAAAGTCTTACCACCATCTCTTGAAACAAGCAAAGGCACACCTAATATAAATACCTCTTCATCGCTTGCTGTACCTACCCTGATTTCACCAAAATAATATCCATATGTATTATAGACTCTTGCCAAATTGGTTTCATTGACTTTTTCCCAAGTTATACCGGTATCATCAGATCTATAAACCTCCGCCCCAATTACTGAAGTATTGAATAAGGAGGCATTGGCATCCTGGCCTCCCCCATTATAATTGGCTATCTGGATAGGAGTGATTTTCCCGGTTCTAATCAGTCTTTTTACAGATTCGGCATCATATTTTGCCGCAAATCTGTTACTTCTTAGAAATTTATTCAACCTATCATTTTCTATATTTTCGATATCTTTTGAAGTGAGCGTTTTGAAGTCTTCGAAAGTCAATTCACCTTCTTTTGTCTGCTGGGGTTCTCTACCTTCCCTGCTTTCAGATTTTTGGTTATCATGAATTGCGTAGACTATATCGGGATTGCTTAAGCTGAAATCAAATCCGATTCTTCCTACAAATTCATCTTGAGGGAAGCCATTTCCCACTTTCACCCAAGTATTTCCGCCATCTTCAGAACGCCAAATACCTGAACCTTTTCCGTTTCCGACAAAATCATGAGATTGTCTGAAACGTTCCCAAGATGCAGCTAACAAAATATCAGGATTTAACGGATGTATTTTGATGTCAATGATTCCGGTATTGTCATTTATACTTAAGGTTTTTTTCCATGATTTTCCTCCATCAATCGTTTTATAAAGACCTCTTTCTTTATTTTTGGAGTAAAGGGCCCCCATTGAACCCACCCAAACGATATCAGGATTTGATGGGTGGATCTGTATCTGACCTATATGTTGGGAATGGGGCAAACCCATAAATTCCCAAGTCATTCCACCATCAAGTGACTTGTACACCCCTGACCCGGCATAAGTAGATCTACTGGAATTATTCTCTCCTGTACCTATCCATATGATGTTGTTGTCTGAAGCGGAAATGGCCATATCCCCAATACCCAAAGCTCCCTGGTGATCAAATATCGGAGTAAAAGACTGTCCGTTATCCAAGGTTTTCCAAACGCCCCCTGAAGCAGCAGCGATATAATACGTCTTGTAGTCATTGGTTACTTCAATGTCAACCACTCTTCCACTCATATTTGTGGGACCAATGTTTCTGGCCGGATAGTTTTTAAAGGGGGATTCAGAAAGCATTCCCTGATGCTTTTTTACCGCCTCCTGCAATTCTTTGGAATCAGTTGGGCTGATCTGCTGAGCTTCCGAAGGAGTGACTTCCAAGCTCAAAACCATAGTCAAGAGCCATGTGCAGATAAAATATAAGTTTCTGTGCATAATAGAATTTGATTGATCCACCAATATAAAAAAAGTACGCTTATTCCGTTATAAAAAAGTGTAAACTGAATTCTTTCAGGATGATCGGATTTTGGATGGAATTAATCTTGCTCTTAAGATCAGAATATTTGCCTATAATGGAATTTATCAACTCCAATTTCTATATTTGTTTGTAATAATCTTTACCAAAATGACAAAATACCTAAAGTACACTAAGAATTTCTATTTTCTGTTTACTCTTTTTTTTGTGATCTGGATGGTATTTATAGATTCAAATGATATCCTGACACAATTTAAACTTAAGGCTAAGCTGAATGAATTGGAAAGACAAAAAGAGTTCTATCTTGAAAGAAAGGAAAAAATCCAAGCTGACAGGCAGGAATTGATGGGTAATAATGAGCTCTTGGAGAAGTTTGCCCGTGAAAGGTACCTGATGAAAAGAAAAAATGAGGATTTATATGTTGTTGTTGAAGAATAAGGTGAAATTTATTGCAGCCGTAGTGATTTTGTACTGCGTAACTTTTTCAGTAAATGCCCAAAGAAATATAAATGTAGAAGAAAAACCTCCTTTATCTGAGAGGATGTTTTTTGGGGGTAATTTTGCAATGCAGTTTGGTACAATCACGTTCATCGATGTTTCCCCATTGGCAGGTGTTATGATTACCGACCGCTTTTCATCCGGATTGGGGATTACTTATCAGTATTTCAATGATAACAGATTTATAGGTGGTGAGAATAATATTTACGGGGGAAGGATTTTTTCAAGATACAACGTTTTTCCAAATGTTTTTCTTCACGCAGAATATGAATCATTGAATCTTGATTTATTCAATCCTTTTAATGAAACATTTGAACGTTCTTGGGTGCCAGGACTGTTTGTTGGAGGAGGTTACTTTGCTCCTTTTGGAAATAGGGGAGGAGCGAATTTTACATTTTTGTATAATTTAATGTATGATAATGTAAGGTCACCTTACAATCAGCCCTATGTAATTCGAGTAGGTTTCATGCTTTAACCTTCTTTCAAAAAAAATATGTCCTCATTTATAAAAAAATTAAGTCAATCCCATAAAGATTGCCCTGAGTGCCCATCTCCTAAATTGATTAATACGTTCTTTGAAAGTACTTTAGGCCTGCTTTTCCCGGATTTCGCCTCAGAATTGCTCAAGGAAGAGGATCAGATAGCTGAAAAAATAGAGGAGCTTAAGCATAAACTTTCCAGAATCCTGATCAGAAACAAACATCTTCACGATGGTGAGGGTGCAGAAATCGCTAATTTGTTTTTTAAGGACTTGGAGAATGTATATGATTTATTACAGCAAGATGTGGAAGCCATTTATGATGGTGATCCTGCAGCCAAATCGAAAACGGAAATCATCAGATGTTATCCTGGATTCTATGCTGTTGCCGCTTATAGGATTGCACATTCACTGCAAAGATTAGGTGTATCTTTGATTCCAAGGATGATAACTGAATATTCCCATAGTAGGACAGGAGTGGATATTCATCCTGGAGCAAAGATCGGAGAGAGATTTTGTATAGACCATGCTACGGGAATTGTGATAGGAGAGACAACCGTCATTGGAAACTGCGTAAAAATTTATCAAGGCGTTACTTTAGGTGCCCTGAGCGTGGATAAAGATGATGCGGATAAAAAGCGGCATCCTACCATTGAAGATTATGTGGTCATCTATGCAGGTGCTACTATTTTAGGTGGAGATACAGTCATTGGACATCATTCTGTTATAGGAGGTAATGTTTGGATTACCAAAAGTGTGCCTCCCAATAGCAAGATTTATTATCAGGCAAAGATGTACAATCCCAGCTCCAACGAAACGGATACCTATATTATAAAAAGTGAGGGATGAAACTCGTTGATTTAATTGGTAATACGCCTTTGGTTGAACTCAAGCATATTCCAACCAATCCTAAGGTTAAGATATTTTGTAAACTAGAAGGACAAAATCCCGGTGGTTCGGTTAAGGACAGGGCAGCTTATAATATGATCAAAAGTGCATTAAAAAGAGGCGATATCAGGCCCGGAGACAAATTGGTGGAGGCTACAAGTGGTAATACAGGTATAGCTTTGGCCATGGTGGCCAATATACTTGGTCTTCAGATGACTTTGATAATGCCCGACAACTCTACCAAAGAAAGAGTATTGTCTATGGAAGCATACGGAGCTAAAGTAATTTTAACTCCTGCAGAAAAAACCATTGAATATTCAAGGGTATTGGCAGAAAAAATGAAAAATGAGCAAGGTTACTTTATGCTGGATCAGTTTGCCAATCCTGACAACTATATCGCTCATTATTATAGTACAGGTCCTGAAATCTGGAATGATACCCAAGGTCAGGTAACTCATTTTGTATCTGCAATGGGTACAACCGGAACCATTATGGGTGTTTCAAAATATTTGAAAGAAAAAAATCCTGAAGTTCAAATTGTGGGGACCCAGCCTACTGAGGGCTCCAGTATACCGGGAATCAGAAGGTGGTCTCCTGAATTTTTACCTAAAATTTTTGATCCCACAAGAGTAGATCATGTGGTTGATGTCAGTCAGGATGAAGCTACCAAAATGACTCGAAGGATGGCTAAAGAGGAAGGGATTCTTGCAGGAATGAGTAGTGGTGGAGCCTTATCAGCTGCTATGAAAATTTCACGAGAATTGGAGGCGGGATTGATCGTCTGCATCACTTGTGACAGAGGAGACCGCTATTTAAGTTCAGATCTTTTTGGATAAAAAATCCTGGAGGATGAAGCCCCCAGGATCATAATCAAAAGATAGAACTTCTTTACCCTTAAAATTTAATATAATTTGTAAGTAGTTGTATACTCAGGTTGTTGTTTCCGTTGGCAGGATCCGAGAATCCTCGGATCACCAAAGTATACACCCTGTTTTCTCTGATTTCAATTTCATCTACAGTAAGCAAGGTTTCACCCGATTCTTTGGATTTGAGGGTTACTTCTATTTTACCTTT
>CAZLJT010000066.1:3525-14948 GCA_964559905.1 uncultured Aquiflexum sp. | reverse complement strand
AAGCAGTCCATGGAAATTATCAATACAATCGGTAGAAGAAAGACATCAGTCGCCAGAATCTACATGAAACCAGGTAAAGGTGAAATCACTGTAAATGACAGATCGATTGAAACCTATTTCCCATTTGATCTGCATCAGATTGTGGTCAAGCAGCCATTGGCACTTGTAGGTGTGGATGGTTCTTACGACATCAAAATTAATGTTGATGGTGGTGGTATCACCGGACAGGCTGAAGCAGCAAGAATGGCTATCTCCAGAGCACTTTGTGAGTTTGATGCAGAGCATAGACCAGCTTTGAAAAAAGAAGGTTTCCTTACCCGTGATCCAAGAATGGTAGAACGTAAGAAGCCAGGACGTAGAAAAGCAAGAAGAAAATTCCAGTTCTCAAAACGTTAATCTGGAGATTCTTTTCAAATTATATCAAAACTATATTATTTATTAATGGCACAAATAGAATATAAAGACTTACTGGATGCTGGTGTTCATTTTGGACACTTAACAAGAAAGTGGGACCCGAGAATGGCGCCTTACATCTTCATGGAGAAGAATGGTATCCATATAATCGACCTAAACAAAACGCTCGTTTGCCTTGAAGAAGCATCCAACGCAATCAAGCAGATCGTTCGCTCCGGCAAAAAAGTCATGTTCGTCGCTACCAAAAAGCAGGCGAAAGACTTGGTAGCTGATGAAGCAAGAAGACTTAACATGCCTTATGTTACTGAAAGATGGTTAGGCGGAATGTTAACAAACTTTGCCACTATCAGAAAGTCCTTGAAGAAAATGTCCACCATCGACAAAATGATGAAAGAGGACGCTTACAAGAACCTTGCAAAAAAAGAGCGTTTGATGATCACACGACAAAGAGAAAAATTGGAAAGTGTATTGGGTGGTATTGCTGACCTGACAAGACTTCCTGCTGCTCTTTTTATAGTGGACATCAAAAGAGAACACATCGCTATTTCAGAAGCACAAAAGCTTGGTATCCCTGTTTTCGCATTGGTCGATACAAACTCCAACCCGAACGAGGTGGATTTTCCTATCCCAGCCAATGACGATGCATTCAAATCCATCTCTTTGTTGGTGAAAGCGTTTGGAGTTGCCATCGAAGAAGGTCTTTCTGAAAGAAGAAAAGACAAAGAAGATGCTAAACTTACCGAGGAGGAAGAGGCTAAAAAAGCCGTAGACGCCGAAACACAAGAGTAATCCACTTTGATATACTTTAATTAAAAGATTGAACATATGGTTTTGACCTATGTTCAATTTTTTGTTTTTGCCAGACGTCCTTTGAGGTATTTATCAAAGGAACACGGTGAAAAAAATGATTATACTAAACCTCGAAGGTCTTTATCTCCAACTAGGTTTTCAAATCTCCTGACCTTTGAGGTTTTACTCGAGGAAAACGGAAATAAAATCATTATACCAAATCTCGAAGGTCTTTTGAACAAACTCAAAACCAAGAGGCTATACAAAATATTGAAAAAAAGTTTAATCCAATAAACAAACAAAACAATGGCTATTACTGCACAAGAAGTAAACAAACTAAGACAAATGACCGGTGCCGGTATGATGGATTGCAAAAAAGCGCTTACCGAAGCAGAAGGTGATTTTGAAAAAGCTATTGATATCCTTAGAAAAAAAGGCCAGAAAGTCTCTGCGTCAAGAGCTGACCGTGAAACCAAAGAAGGTACAATTGTCACTCATGTAAGCGCTGACGGAACCACAGGGACTTTATTATCATTGACCTGTGAAACTGATTTTGTGGCTAAAAATGACGAATTTGTAGCTTTTGCAAATACGCTGTTAGACTTGGCTACAAGCAACAAGGCTGCATCTAAGGAAGAAATTCTAGCGCTTCCTTTTGATTCCATTACCATTCAGGAGAAAATCATCGAAATGACCGGAAAGATTGGAGAAAAATTGGAAATCTCTCACTACGAAATTGTCAAAGGAGAAAAAGTAGTTCCTTACATTCACTCCAATGGTAAATTAGGAGTTTTGGTGGCATTGATCAATGTCAATGGTGCAGACGTGGAAGAAGCAGGTAAAGATGTAGCCATGCAGATTGCCGCGATGAATCCGGTTGCTGTTGATAAGGACGGAGTTGATGCTACTATCATCGAAAGAGAAATAGAAATCGGTAAAGACCAAGCAAGACAGGAAGGAAAGCCTGAAGAAATGTTGGAAAAAATTGCCATGGGCAAACTCAATAAATTCTACAAAGAAAATACTTTGTTGAGCCAGGCATTTGTGAAAGATAACAGCAAATCAATCGCTCAATACCTTGATAGCGTCAGCAAAGGTTTGACGGTTTCAGCTTTCAAGCGAATTACAATCGGTTAATCTACCGAAAAACATAATACCTTTTATGGTAATCTAAAAACCTCCGGAAATTCCGGAGGTTTTTTTATTCAAACAATTTGAATTCGGGATTTGGAATATGTGCCTCTTCAAAAAGTTTAGACATTTCCAGAATAATATCAGGATTCAGGTCTGCAATATTATTTGATTCTGCAGGATCTTCGTCTAGATTATAAAGTTCAATTGGAGGATTTGTTCCTTTTTTTAGGTTCAACCTTACTGCTTTCCACGCTCCTTTTCTGATGGCCTGTTTACCGCCCTGCTCGATAAATTCCCAATAAAGATAATCATGCTGAATTTGACCAGGTTTTCCCAATAAGGTAGGCACAAATGAAATACCATCAAGATTTTCAACTATTTTTTCTCCTGCCAGTTCAGCGAAAGTGGGCAATAAATCCCAAAAAGCTGAAATGTGATCTGAAATGGAACCTGCTTTTATTTTGCCCGGCCAATTAACAATGAGAGAGGTTTTTATCCCCCCTTCATAAAGATCCCTTTTGTATCCTCTATATTCTCCATTACTATTGAAAAAATCAGGATCATTTCCACCTTCTTGATGGGGGCCATTATCAGAAGCGAAAGCAATTACAGTATTTTCTCTTATCCCCAACTCTTCCAGTTTTGCAATAATATCACCGACCTGCCGATCCAGGTTTTCCACCATTGCTGCATAAGTTGCTCTTGGATATTTGACAGATTGGTAGCCGGGGATTTTCATATCAGGTCCATAATCTCCACCTTGAGGAGCTATATGGTCCTTTTCTTCGCCAAACTTGTTTCTGTATTTCTGAAAAATATCGTCTTCTGCCACTGCCAACTCAGCATGTGGAATTACCATGGGTACAAACATAAAAAAAGGTTTGTCTTTGTTATTTTCTATAAATTCCAGTGATTTGATATGGATGATTTCAGGGGCATAAGTTTCCATATTTGTCCAATCGTTCCCCTGTAAATAGACCTTTTGGTCATTTCCCCAAAGATATTCAGGGTAATATCTATGTGCATAACGCTGACAGTTATAACCAAAAAATTGGTCAAAACCCTGATTATTTGGATCTCCGGATGTGCCGACAAATCCCAGTCCCCATTTCCCAAATGCCCCTGTTGCATAGCCTGCATTTTTCATGGCTTTTGGAATTGTCAGCAAAGTATCGGGAAGTGGGTACTGCCCCTCAGGTACTACCTCAAAATTGCCTCGAACAGGTGTGTGCCCAGTATGTAATCCCGTCAAAAGGGCAGATCTTGAAGGCGCACAGACAGTAGACCCGGAATAGTGATTGGTAAAAAGCATCCCCTCTTTGGCCAATTTGTCCAAGTTAGGAGTTTCAATTTTAGTTTGACCTGTAATCCCTAAGTCACCATATCCAAGGTCATCGGCTAGGATAAAAATGATATTGGGTTTAATCTCTGCCATGCTAACTTCCTCTTTTTGGTTATTGCATGACCAAAGGAATATAATGAAGAGTGTAAATAAATTGTATTTTAAGTTCATTATGATTTTTTCAAAAATTGAACAAATAACAATAGGATGATTAATTCTCGGAAGTTACAAGTGCCTCATATTTATCAAACATTTCCACAAATGTCACCCAAGGCTGATTGGTTTCCTGTTCGGTCAATACATGATTAGGATTGGATTTATAACCATAAAATCCATCCAAAAAGGGTGCCACCCCCGACCATACTGTCAACATAACCCCTGCAAAACGGTCCTTCATTACTTCAGTATTGTTTCTTCTAAATAAAAACATATCCTCAACATGACTGACTCCTACATGAGGTTTTCTCCATGCACAACTGACCACATCGAAGCCTTTCATCGCAAAATAAACCGGAGTTCCAACAGGCCTTTCATAATGCCAATCATTAATGACCACATCCTTTGGAATCATGTCCACCGCCCTGTGGGTTCTGTTGTAACTTCCCTCCCATAAACCAATTCCCGTAGTCTTTCCATCGATCAATCGATCACCCCAAATCCACAATCTTCTATCGCTCAAAGCTAAATGATTTCTGATTTTGGAGACCTCTCCTGCAAAAAGTTCAGCCTTGTCCAATCCCTGACATCTTGGACATTTATCATCTCCGATATAAAAAACTTCATCCATACCGGCATGAAAGGCATCTGTTTCAAACACTTCAACAATTTCGTCCATCAAAGCAAAAACTACCTGATGCACACCTGGATGTAAGGGACAATAACTTTTACAATAGAGACCATCCGCATTGGGCCATTCATATTTTTCAGGGAGTTCGATATGGGGGGTTTCATCAAATTCAGGGTAAACTTTGAGTAGGTTACCCAAAGTACTCGCCCAAGATTGATGGCCTAAAAGGTTGATCTGAGGAATGAGTTTGATCTGATGCTGCTTTGCTGCAGTAACCATTTTTTTGACATCACTTTTACTTAGCGCATTTTCATCCCTGAGTTCAGGATGGCTTTCAAATTGATAATTATAATCCACCCTCAATACAAGTGTATTAATTCTTCTTGGTGCCAACTCCTCATGGATAAATTTTACAAACCTATCCACTTCATTGGTTTTTGGTGCAGCGATAGCCAATCCCCTTACAGGAAGTTCATCTTTTGCTGCTTGGGCAGCTGCTGTCACGAAATGGAAACAGAAAAGAATAATCAGGAAAGCAATGGTGTTTTTCATGGCGCAGGGGTTTAATGTTATATTTTTAATCTGATTCTGTTTTTTTCCAACAAACCTGTAATCAAAATGATGATCAAAGCATACAAAAGCGACTTTAAAATTCCAACATATCCTGTTCTCAGGGCAAGGGGTAAGACAATCCCTACCATCGAAAACAGCGCATAGTGAATATAGGGGAGCAGATAACAGGTCAGGGTACTTGTCCCTGCGGGCTTAATTATATTGAACCAATCTGCTTTTCCCTTTTTATCTGTCAACCATATTAATCCAGCCAAAACCAAAAAACTTAATCCTGTGCAGATAGTGACCCATGATGGTGAGGCTCCGATTTTATGGATTCCCCACAATGGCCGGGTCAGAAGACCAAAAGCTATCAAAATCATTGCAGAGGAACCGAGAACAAGAGCGTAATTTTTGAATTTTCCACTGGAAAGATAATTTTTATAATAAAGCCCGATCACCACGCCTGCCATAGAAAAAGCCGGATTCGAGCCATTACCTGAAATCCAGAAATAGGGTTTGATACTGTTCAGAAATTCAAGCCAGCCTAATTTTTCTGCGGAATTGAAAAAAAGAAAAAATAAAAAAAAGGAGATATAAACTGCCATATTTTCCCTAAATGCCAAGTAAATCAAAGATGCGATCAGGTAAGCCCAACCGATCAAACCAAGGATCCCCCACCAATGAAATTCCATCCATGTGGGATTCTCTACAGTTCCCCCCACATAGAGGTAAGCCAAAACTCCTAAAAGCAATACTCCGGTGACCTGAAGTAAATTGTTCATTCTTTTATTGAGATAGGAAGTATAATCCAACCATATCAAAAAGAATGCGATGGTCATTAAAATCTGCCAAAGCGGCTTTGAAAGTACTGCTTCCGTTCTATTGTAATTTTCCAGATTGACATGAAAAACCCCCATGGTCAATAAAGCCAAGGTTCTGAAAAAAATATGCCTAAGGGTATCGTAAATACCTTCTCCCTTCTGGATTCTCTTGGAAATGGCAAAAGGAATGGACAATCCAACAATGACCAAGAAAGCCGGGAAAACCACATCGGCCAATCCCATTCCATCTACCTCTGCCGGGACATGTTCCAACCAATCAGGAATTTCCTTTAAAGTCCACAGGTCATTCACAAAGATCATCAGTAGCATCGTTATTGCCCTGAAAACATCAATGGAATACACGCGGACAGATGAAGACAGTTGGGCATGAATAGCCATAGGGGTTCTGAATCAGATAAAATTGAAGAAAAGAAATTTATTGGGTATAAGGTATAATTATCCAAATCAAATTAAATAAAAACAATCTTTACTTATAAATAAATATTCAATTTTATACCAATGGCAAATACTCAGAAAGTTCAGAACATCAAATTAGGTATGCGGCACAATAATTGAATTAAATTATTGTAATTGGGATGTTTTGATAACTATTTGTGTTTTGAAATTGAAGATTTATTAAAATAAATTTAAAAAAATAAAAATCAAAAAAATATGGCAACGCTCACAAACTCATTATTTAACGACATCAAGAAAGGATTTAAAAGTATAGAGCCTGTTGTGATGTTATTTTCGGGAACTTACCTCCTGATTCATGGACTAAAAAACAAAAATTACCCTCTTGGAGTTGCAGGGGGCATGCTTTTGTTCAGGGGTGGAGTCGATTTGGGTAAAATAATTGAAGAAAGCGATACTCAGGAATCAATTGAATCTATCAAATCCTAATTAACCTTGGGTTAACTGATTTATTTCAAAAATATACGATGGAAGATTAGGCTCAAAGATTTTTCAAAAGCCAAACGAAAGTACCCTTTTTAAGCTCTTTATCGAAATAACCGCTTTCTTGTGCATCACGCTTGATGATGACGGTCATCAGCTTACAGACTTTGATATGATTTATTGTTTGATGCTTACGGATACCATCCAGCAACTCTAAGCCTTCAATCCAAGTTGCCGGATCAAAGTCAACCAATAATCCGGAAATATTGATATCGATCTGAAGTTTTGGTCTTAATTCATCAAAATCAACATATTTTAACAAAGCTTCTTCTTTAAGCTCAAAGGGTATGGCTTTTTTTATTCTCTGAAACTCCAACTCCATTTCAGAAATATACTTTGATAAACTATAAATTGCTTTTTTACCGGTTTCGGATTTAAGATAGGTTTCAATTTCATTTAAAGGGGTGAATCGAGGCTTCATAAAAAATCAATTATAAATTCAAATTAATTGGTTTACCAATTTACAACTTTTATTGGATTTCGAATCTCTGAAAAAAAATTGAATGATACTTAAATGCTTAAACAATGGATCGAAAGACTTTCAACAGATTGGAAAATACTTACATATTTCCTAGTAATATTTTGATTGGTTCCAAAATTGCTGCTTTCTAATTCAGAATCCCTCAGTAATCCTAAAAAATTTTACAAGGAATCATTAAACATACTCCATGAGACGAATACATTTTACTCTTATAATCAGTTTTGTGATAAGTGCAATAATTATAATTGGCTGTGCTAGAAATCCAGTTACAGGAAAAAAACAGCTTGTCTTTATGTCCGAAGCTCAGGAAATAGCCATGGGTCAAGAATCTGATCCACAGATTATTGCTTTTTTTGGTCTGTATGATGACCCCCAACTTCAAAAATTCATTACGGATAAAGGTTTGGAAATGGCTGAGGTATCTCATAGACCAAAATTGGATTATGAATTCAAAGTGCTGGACTCACCAGTCATCAATGCCTTCGCAGTACCAGGCGGTTTTGTTTATTTCACCAGGGGTATTATGGCCCATTTCAATAATGAAGCAGAATTTGCAGGAGTATTGGGCCACGAAATAGGCCATATCACTGCCCGACATTCGGTCATACAACAGCGAAATCAACTTCTAGGTCAATTGGGAATTATTGCAGGAGTGATCTTGGTGCCGGAACTTACCCAATTTGTTGAACCCTTATCCCAGGGAATGCAGCTGGCTTTGTTGAGTTTTGGAAGGGATGCTGAACGGCAATCCGATAAACTTGGAGTGGAATATTCCTCCAAAATTGGCTATGATGCTTCTGAAATGGCAGGCTTTTTTGAAACTCTTGAGAGGCAGCAGGCCAAATCCGGAGGAGAGAACATCCCTGATTTTTTATCCACACACCCATCACCCGAGGAACGTAATATCACTGTAGCCAAATTGGCAAGGGACTGGCAAGAAAAATTGAAAATGACCGATGGGGAAGTGAACAGAAACAGTTATCTCAAAATGATAGATGGTCTCATAATAGGAGAAGATCCAAATCAAGGATTTGTAGAAAATGGTTTCTTTTATCATCCTGTTCTGAAATTCTCATTCTCTATACCTAAGGAATGGAGCTTTCAGAACACCCCCCAGCAGATTCAAATGGCACCCAAAAACGGTGAAGCCCTGATGATGCTTTCTCTTGTTTCCGGGAATTCGCTCAAAGAGGCTGCCAATACAATTCTGGAGCAATATCAACTGGAACAAATAGATTCCAAAGAAGAAAAAATCAATGGGCTTCCGGCCTTGGTGATGACTGCAGACCAGAAACAGGAACAAGTCACTATTCGCGTGATTTCCACCCTTATCCAATTTGAAGGAAATATTTACAACACTATGGGTATTGCTGAAGCATCTAAATTCCCAACATACCAGCTAGTCTTTCAGAA
Organism: uncultured Aquiflexum sp.; assembly: GCA_964559905.1. Taxonomy (GTDB): domain Bacteria; phylum Bacteroidota; class Bacteroidia; order Cytophagales; family Cyclobacteriaceae; genus Aquiflexum. Next base: position 6,255 of record CAZLJT010000066.1, on the reverse strand, counting down.
TACTATGCGGGCTTTTGTGGAATTGAAAGACCCCGAAAAACTTAACAGAAAACCTGATGTAATTAAAATCAAATCAGTACCCAGAAAGATGAATCTGAGAGCCGCATTGCAGCATTTTGGAATGTCTCAAGAGAGAAATGAAGAATTGGCAATTTTAAATGGAATGCAACTTGAAGACGAACTCGACCAGGGAGTGTTGATCAAAGTGGTAGGAAAATAGCAAACGATCCTCAACCATTCAATTCCGTTTTTTTAAGAATCATTACAAGTTGCTTGAAATCCCAAGAGATTTTGATTATTTAATACAATAGAAGGCTGAATTTTTAAAAAGAAAAATTTTCTCTGATAATTGGAGTCCCAATTTGAAAATTAAAATGAATGTCCAATCCACGATATCTTCATATATTATTACTAAATATAGGTATTCTTTTACCTTTAATTCAACCTTTATAACCTATCCGATTTTTTAGTAGACAATACCAATTTTTTTATTTATAGGATTTCATTCTTTGTTTTTTTGAAAAAGGTGGGACCAATTATCTCCTGTTTTTTGAAAAACTTTTTGTCATTTTAAAATCCTAATACTCTGATTTCCATTGGATATTAAAAATCATTTTATATATTCGAAAAGTGTTTTTATTAGTCGAAAACTGTATTTTATTTTTTAAAAGCTAGTTTTCAAAGATTCTAAATGAAATAAAATATTATTTATTTTCTAGTTTATGAACAAGATTCGTAACATCTCAACATTGTTAAAAAATCCACCAATGAAAAAACTCTTTTCAATTGGCAAATGGCTGGTTATGATCTCGCTATTTGCGCTAAATCCAACTTTTGCTCAGACTGTCAAGCTGGAGCAAGGCCAGAACGGGGGTATTGATAAAGACCCCGTAAACCCGGTAAACTGGGCTACCGGAAATTCCAATTCAGGCAATAGCCATTTCTTTGAAGGTCAATCTATCCCCTATCGAATGACGATTTCAAAGTTAAGGGCAGGAACCCATACGGTTGAAATTGAATGGGATACCAGAATCAACGATAAAAGTGCCATAGATTATATCACAAGTTTTGATCGAATCTGTGAAAATGTCATTCCAAGCTCCGGCAATCCGAATTTTGGTGCAATTCCAGCACCTAATGGAATACCTCAGCCTTCAACCAGTTTTAATCAACTTTCTGTCGATGAAAGAAAAATTGCAATATATGGCGGTTCAATAGTTGAAGGTGGAATCAAATATATTCGTCAAGACAATATTTCAGCAACCAATGCAATCACTAGACTGAGCATTTCTTTTAATACAGGTGGGAATAATGGACCAAATAATACGGTAGTTATCGCATGGGGTGGTCATATTGCCAAAGCGCAAGATTGGGGTGAGGGAAACTCGGCTTCAAGTATCAACGGCTCTCCTTATCATACCCGCGTAATATCACTAAATGGAAAATCAGTGGGTAGCCAAGACCGTTCTGTTCAAGCTGCGTCAGAAGTCATTGATTTTGATACTGAGTGCAAAATAAATGGGGAAAAAGAGGTCTGTCAAGGAGAAATTAAATCCTATTCAGTACCTCCAGGTTCAGATAGCTATACCTGGTCTGTTACGGAAGGTGGGGAAATCACCTCTGGTCAAGGCACTAATTCAATAACAGTGAAATGGACTGGTTCAGGAAATGTATCGGTAGATATTGACAATGTGGGCGCGTGTGAACCTACATCCTGCAACCTTGATGTTGTTGTCAACACTCCACCGACCTTATCGGTCGTGGACGCCGTTCTCTGCAGTATAGAGAATGGTGGAAATACTGCTATTGCGAATTTATTTGATTTTGTCAATGTCAGTTTTGGGGATTTGATTTTCAAACGCAATGGAAATATAATTGAAAATCCAGGTGAAATTCTTGTAACAAACGGTGAAAAGATAGAGGTCACAGCAGCAGGAGGTTGTGGCAATACCGAAACATTCGATATAATAGTAAATGATCGTCAGAAATTTGGCATCTGCTCACAAGGAAAAGTGTATGAACCCATCGGTTCCGAGTTAAAAGCTTTGAACGCAATTTTCAGGCAAGGTCAAACTGTTGAATCCAACGAGGTTTTCTACATCTTTGGAAATGAGGTTTTGATCGAAGTGATTTATTTCAAAGATAAATTTAATGAGGCCAAGTCAATTCTTGAAAACCTTGAATTTACCACACCTGATGAAGAAGAATTAAAACAGGATCCAAATTCATTGATTATTGCTGGTTTTATTCCTATAGAAAACCTGCTGGTGCTCAATGATTATTATGAAATATTTAATTACATACGACCAGCAATTCCAGGCATTTCCAATAAAGGAGCAACAACCACTCAAGGTGACAGGGTTATGCGTTCCAACCTTGTTAGAGCTGGATATTCCCATTTTGAAGGGGACCAACCTATTGATGGAACCGGGATTAAAATTGGAGTACTCTCTGATAGTTATGCCACCCGCACCGATGCTGGAGTGAATACCTTAGCAACTGATATATCCAATGGAGATTTGCCGGAAAACCTGTTTTTTATCAGAGATCTTCCAAGCAGATTTGGAATAGGGACTGATGAAGGTCGGGCTATGCTACAGATCATTCATGACGTAGCACCCGGAGCAGAACTGGGTTTCAGAACGGGAGTTGTTACTGCAGGAGATTTTGCGCAGGGGATACGTGATTTAGCAGCTGCAGGCAGCGATGTTATTGTTGATGATATTACCT
>CAZLJT010000066.1:0-3509 GCA_964559905.1 uncultured Aquiflexum sp. | reverse complement strand
AGCCGTCAATGAGGTTACTGCCAACGGAGTTTCGTATTTTACTTCTGCCGGTAATTTTGGAACAAAATCCTTTGAAGGAGTATTTAATCCATTTGATGATCCATCCATTGAATTACCACTAAATAGTGGCCAATGGACAGAAAGGGGGCGAGTCCATCGTTTCGATGATGGCAAAACTACCCAATCCATCAAAGTATTTCCCGGTCAAAATGGCCCCGCAGTCTACATGATTGCCCTTCAATGGGATGATCCTCTTTACTCTGTTGACCAGATAGGAAGTTTATATGATTTGGATATTTATCTTAAGGACTTCGGTGCACCGCTTTTTGGTTTCAACCGTAATAACGCCAATGGTGACCCAATTGAAATCCTTTCCTTCACCATTACAGAGCCAACCACTGTTGACCTTTTGATCGCAAGGGAATGCGAAAGCTGCACTGACTTAGATTCTAATACGGGTATTAAATTCAAGTATGTTGTTTTCAGGGGTGAACTTGACCCGAATGATGTGAATGGAATTAATGCCTCTACCATCGTTGGCCATGCCAATGCTGAGGGCGCCATGACTGTTGGTGCGGTACTTTATGCAAACACCTCTGTTTTTGGATTTAACCCGACGTTAGTACCAAGCGGAACTGAACCATTTACAGTTGCCACATTCTCCTCACGGGGAGGAACTAGTACGAATGGAGTTGTTAGAGACAAGCCGGATTTCACAGGACCAAATGGTGGTAATACTACTGTAAACCTTGGCGCACCTGATTTAGAAGGTGACGGATTTCCTAACTTCTTCGGAACATCTGCGGCTGCACCACATGCAGCTGCAATTGCAGCATTGGTAAAACAGGCCAGGAATAAATATTACCCGGAAACATCACCTGAGGGATGGGATATACCGGGATCAACCATATCAGATGATATCCGACGGGTATTGAAATCTACCGCCCAAGACATGCATGACGAGGGATATGATATCAAATCCGGTTTCGGACTTGTCCGGGCTGATAGGGCATTACTCTCTTTGGCAACGCCAAATCCAGATAATATTGAACTTGTATATGAAGATGGTATCAATCCTGGCGAAGTTGAGTTCAAACTGAAAATATCAGGAACTAATCTATACGAAGGTTCAAATGTATATTTAAGAAATGAACTTTTAATTGCTACTTATGGGGTTGACGAATTTGGATTTGGTTTCCTTGAGGTGACAATTCCAGAATTTGAAGGCAATCCCGATATCACGGTGGTTAACAATGCCATTTCTGATAGTGAATTGGATGGCGGTACTGCTGGACCTGTTTATTTCTTCGATATTGTTAAAAAGACTATTGCGATCCGAGCGGATGATATATCCAAGAAGTTTGCTCAGACCCTGGAGCCATTTACAGCAAGCGTGTATGAAAGGGTTGACAATAATTGGGTGCCAAGCACCCTTACTCTTGAGGATGTTGGGCTTACTTTAGGCCCCATAAATGATGGCAGTCCATTGCTACCACTTACTCTTTCGAGTCCAATCAGTGGTGACTTGGCGGAAGTAGGTACTTATGTGATAACAGCCTCCCACCCGCAGACAGGTTTTGCTTTCTCAGATTTCTACAATTATGAAGGGGTATTGCTGGAAGATGGAAGTCTATTCTATGATGGTACCAGTGATGCTTTTGGAAATTACGGACCAGGCATTATTACAGTAGAAACTTTGCCTGTTACCATTAAACCAATTGATCTTACAGGAGATGCTTCTTTGGAATATGGTGAATCCATAAGCGACGCCATCAAATATGAAGTGATCATAGATGAAAATGATGCTGCTAAAATCCTTGATGGGGCTGGATTGAAAGCCACAATTCTGAGCGATTATCATGAGATTTTGGAAAAGGCAAAACAAGAGGGTGACAATAGTCTGCCACTTGGTTTGTTTGACACAAATGGCAGAACCCTAATAAATAGCGAACTGGAAAATCTGAGCTTTATGGTAAGTGGTAGAACACTAATCAATGGTCGAACCCTTATCAATGGTCGAACACTAATCAATGGAAGAACCCTTGTCAATGGCAGGTCTTTGATCAATTCTATCATTGATGTTCCCCTAGGTTCCTTTATTGATTATCTGGATAATCCCAATGAGCAGAATTTACTCGGTGCAGAAATCAATGCAAGGACACTTATTAATGCAAGAACGCTCATCAACGGACGTAGTCTGATCAATGGACGTACCCTCATCAATGGACGCACCCTGATCAATGCCCGTACTCTGATCAATGGCAGAACACTCATTAATGGCCGAACCTTAATCAATGCAGAAAGTGGAGAACCGGATATTGAGGAACTTGACAATGTGCTCATCATCCTCAAAGAAAGTGACTTAGCTGATGCAAATGAGGTAGAAGTTAACAATATCAAGTATTATGACTTTGGAGAAACTACTGAAGAGAATTCTGATGCAAACTTAGAATTTTTCTCGATCACCTTGGTGAGTGGCACAGGAGTTGGAAACAACTTCATTATTCCGGGAACCTTTGATTCACGAAATCTGAATGTTTCTTATTTACCTGGAGGTCTGGAAATCACTCCGGCAGCACTTACTGCAAGCACTTCTGCTGATCCTGCTGAAATTTCTTTTGGTGACCCAGATCCTGTATATTCTTCTGAATTTGAAGGCTTTGCCTACAGTAGTACATTCTTGGACAGCAATGGAAATGAAGTGACAGTTCAGGACGATCAGGCTTCAACTATAGAAAAGATCGAATATTCACTCATCCAAAATGAAATAGCCTATCCTAGTACCGGGCCAATTGCCATTGGAACTTACAAAATCCGCCCTGAAGTCACCTTCTTTACGCCTTCCAACTATTTTATAGATTTGGAAAATTCCACATTTGGAACCTTGAATGTTACTGGATGTATCAATCAGGCTGCAATAATCGGTGAATTTGAAACCGCAAAGGGTGCAGGAAACACCAGTAATCCTGCAACGATAAAGAAACCAGCCAACACCCAAATAGGTGATATTTTGGTAGTAGGATTGATGTTTGAAAAAGGACAGTCACCATCAATCACTCCTCTTGATAAGGATTGGATATTGATCCAAAGGGTCAATGAGGGAAATCAAGTTGCCATGGCTACCTTCTACAAAGTGATAACCAGTAACAATGAACCTGAGACCTATGGGTTCCGAATCAATCAAAGTCCAAAATGGACAATGGGAATCACCAGAGTAAGCGGTGCTGATATCAATCATCCTGATGGACCGATAACTGCCTTCAGTGGGGCATCAGGAGGCCGGGCATTTGTGGCTACAGCACCTTCAATAAGCACTGATGATTGCAATAATTTGGTAATGCTCTTTTACACCAACAAGAAAAATGCTACTTGGACTCCTCCAGCCGGAACCATTGAAGTATATGATGATCCAAACAATCAGCAGGGACTAACCTCTAATATGATGGCGTATTTTATTCAAGAGGATGCCGGTGCAACTGGTGACATGAGCGCTATTGCTTCATTGGATG
>CAZLJT010000065.1:0-15029 GCA_964559905.1 uncultured Aquiflexum sp. | reverse complement strand
GGATGATATCAGAATTGCAAAACTGATGAATCTGGTCGCAGACCACAGGTTTGGGCAGTTGTTTATCACGGATGCCCGGCCGGAAAGATCTAAAGCCATACTCGCAGCCATAGAGGCTGAAAGTAAATTTTTTCTTATTGAAAACGGGTTGATTTCTACAGATGTATTTTAGTTGCTGTTCTTTTTGATCTGGGCATCCAAAGAATATTTGCCAGGACCGGAAAACATCAGGAAAACAAATATGACCAAGAACAACAAACCTTTTTCCTGGTTTGAGAAAGGATCATCGGCATGAACCACAAAAGAAATAACTGCCATGTTGATGATCAAAGGAATCAATGATAACCGTGAAAGAAAGCCCAAAGCCAACAGGATAGCACAGAAAAACTCCGCAAAAATCACCAACTGTAAGGACAATGCAGGCCCCAATCCAATAGGATCACTAAATGTAGTCAGTCTCTCGCTGAAATTTGCAATTTTGGCCCAGCCATGCATGACCAACATCAGAGAAGTTGAAATCCTTAATATGGCTAATCCCAAATCCAAAAGAAATGGTGAAGTGGAAAAAAACAACTTTTTCATGGTTTAAGGGGTTTGCTAAGGGAAACTGAATCTATATCTTCAAAAATAGTAATAAATCTAAATCTGATCCTTAAATTTAAAATTTTATTACTATTGTAATATGCTTCATAAACATGAGTGTTCAAAAATGATGAAAAAGCCCTTTACCCTTTTTTTACTATGGATCCTTGTTGGGTTCAGTTCTTATGGCCAAGCGCCTACGCAGGCATATTTGGATTACATGAACGGATTGGAAAGTTATGTTCAAAATGATCTTTATGGGAAGGTTGCTGCCGTTTTATATGATGTCGATGATCTTCCTCCGGCTGGGGATTATATCAATTTCGTCACGCAGATTAAAAAAGAAATAGAAGAGTATTACCAAAAAAATGCTGTCGGACTCAAAGAAGAAGAAAAGAAAAATGCAAAGATTTTTACCAATACCATGTTGGTTCAATTGGGAGATCTTTATTTTGATAGGGGACAGGAATTGGAAACTTCCGAAAAGCTGTTGTTTCTTGACAGGTTTTTTGGGGAAACCGGATTGGAATCTTCCATTTCGGAACTTTCAGATGACCTTGCGCGGTCCCTGATGATGACTGTTCACACAGCTTTGGGAATTCCTTTTGGTATGCCCAATGAGCAAGTCGCGACATTTATCCAAGAACTGGAAGAACCAAAAAAAGAAATGTTTTTGGCTGCCTTGATACAGAATGACATGCTGATGCTTTCAGGTGGTTATGATTTGAGCAAAGTTCAAATAGAAGGTTTCAAAAGCACTTATCCCCAATCCGTTTACATGGATAATTTGGATAAGGGATTGCTTTCGATAGAGAAATTAAAGGCAGGAGCAAAGGTAGAGAATTTTTCTTTTATGGATTTGGAAGGAAATCAAGTGAGTTTAATGGATTACAAAGACAAGATCATTTATCTTGACCTTTGGGCGAGTTGGTGCGGTCCCTGCATCAATACTTTTCGGACAAAAACACCTGAATTTGAATCAAAGCTGAGAGAAAAGGAAGATGTAGTCCTCATGTATATTTCCATTGATGAAAAGGAAGAGCCTTGGAGAAATTACTTGAGCAAAAATCCCATGAGAGGAGTTCATCTTTTTGCAGGTAAGGGTTTTCAGGCAGACATCATGCAATATTTTAAGGTTTGGGGTATTCCCCGATACTTGATTATCGGTAAAGACAATAGGATCATCGATGTCAATGCCCCAAGACCTGGAGATGAAGCATTTGAGGTATTGTCCAAAGTTCAGTGATCAGTTGGCAGTGTTCAGTATGCAGTTTTCAGTGATCAGTTTTCATTATGTATGCAGTTTGTCTACATACTACAAACTAAAACTGCTCACTTTAAACTGCGACTGCCTACTGCCAACTGCGACAGCCCACTGAATACCGCGACTCAACCCCAAAGATTTTCCGGATATTCACCTGCTTCATGCATTTTTTTCAATGAATCGATTACTACAGGCTTATCCTCAGTATAAGTCACTCCAAACCAGGTTTTTCCACCTTCCAATATTTCAAATGCAGCCTTGCCGTCCTGAATCAGATTGTTGGCAACAGTAGGGATGTAAAATTCTGATTTTATATTTTCCTGATTATTAGTGAGAAACTCCAACCACATTTCTTCAATTGCAGGAAAAATTGCCTGATGAAATCCCCAAAAATTCATTGAGACAGGAGTTCCTTTTTTGATTTCGATGACTTCACCATCGCCTTTACTCAGGATTTTTTCCCCTTCCCTTGCGATGGAGGTTCTTTCTATCATTCCTATCAGTTGATTTGATTCATTCATGCTGCATACACCCCGGCTTACGGTGCCGTGTTCGGAAAGCACGTTTTGGATGGCATAACCTACCATTGCGTGTAGATTGGTTTGAACCCCGCCTGTCAGGAATTTACTGATTACCTCAAAAGCCTCTTTCCCATAAAAATCATCTGCATTGATTACAGCGAATGGTTCTGCGATCGCATCTTTGGCACACAATACGGCATGTGCTGTGCCATAGGGTTTTGTTCTTTCCGGATTTTGGAATTCATTTGGAACAAAACTTTGGAGGGACTGCAGTACAAAATCGATTTCTATTTTTCCTTCAACTTTAGGTAGAAGTAGGTTTTTGGTCATTTCCAGTATTTCTTGTCTTACGATCAAGACTACCTTTCCGAATCCTGCCCTTATGGCATCATAAATGGAATATTCCAGGATAGTTTCTCCATTTGGGCCAAAGCCGTCAATCTGTTTATTCCCCCCATATCTACTGCCCATACCGGCAGCAAGTACCAAAAGTGTTGGTTTGATTTTCATAAGATCATTTCTTTTTCCAGCTCCAAAATTACTTTTTTCATTTTGGATACAAAGAGAAGGGTTGTTTTATTTTAGTTCGTAAGACATGGAAGAAAAAATGATGGCTTTTGTTCTGATATGATTAAAAAAATGACCAATAAAAATTTTTCAGACAAAATATTATTTGAAACAGGGTAAAAAATTTACCTCAAAATTAAAAATAGTAAAAAAATTGACCCAAATAGGCTCAAAAATAAATCAAATATATTTTTTTAATACTTTTTCTTTTACATTAGCACTGTTTTTCTAATAAATACCCACTTAAATTGAAGAAAATGAAAAAAATTGAGGCAATCATTAGAACATCCAAATTTGAAGAGATATATACTTGTGTCGCAGGTTTGGGTGTGAAATTTCTGACTTTCTATGAAGTAAAGGGAATGGGAATGGAGCATGCCAAGCAACAGACATACCGTGGTGTGGCTTATGAGCCAAGTTATATTCCCCGAACCAAACTTGAAATTGTAACAGTAGAAGAACTCGTCCAGCCTGTAGTCGATTGTATCCTCCAAATGGGGAAAACAGGTGAAGTCGGGGATGGAAAAATATTCATCTATGAGGCTTTAGAGGCCTACAGGATCAGAAACCGTGATACTGGTGAAGAAGCATTGTAGTCAAAAGAACAAAAAACCAAGAATCAAGAAATAAGAAACTAGAGTTAAAGCCTGTCCAAATGAAAGTAAGGAAACCTAGAGAAGTGATGCATATGAATACAGCTTAGACAATCCAATTCAAAAAAAAGTAAAATCTGTCTTCTTATTCAAAGTCATCAGTTAAAATATCATTACATCATACTAATCTATCAAACCTATGAATCAAGAAATGTTTACTATCAATAACCTTTGGATGATGGTGGCGACCATATTGGTCTTCATTATGCATTTGGGGTTTGCCAGCTTGGAAGCTGGTCTGACCAGAGCAAAAAACACGGTCAATATCCTTTTTAAAAATACTATTATTCCAGCCATTGGGCTGCTTACTTATGCCTTTATCGGTTTTAATTTAATGTACCCTGGAGAAGCTTTTGCAGGTAGTTTCTTTGGTCTTTCCGGACTTGGGATCTCTCTGCCGGAAGGTTGGGATACATTTGCCTATAATGAAGGATATACTTTTTTCACTGATTTTATTTTTCAGGCTATGTTTGCTGCAACAGCCGCAACTATTGTTTCCGGAGCTGTTGCTGAAAGGATTAAATTGGGTCCATTTATCTTTTTTTCAATTTTATATGTAGGTATTTGTTATCCCATTGTTGGTATGTGGAAATGGGGCGGAGGTTTTTTGGATTCTTTAGATGTTCCATTTTATGATTTTGCGGGCTCAACCATAGTGCACTCTGTTGGTGGCTGGGGAGCCTTGGTTGGGGCTTTTTTACTTGGACCAAGATTGGGTAAGTATACAGAAACAGGAATGAAAGCCATTCCAGGACATAATATACCTTTGGCTACTATCGGGGTGTTTTTACTTTGGTTTGGTTGGTTTGGATTTAATGGCGGTTCGGTATTGACTGCTGATCCCGGAAGCGTTTCAAGAGTATTTGTTACTACCGCCATTGCAGGTGCTGCAGGTGCATTTGGTGCATTGATTGCTTCATATCTTAAATTCAAGACCTATGATATCACTATGGTTTTGAACGGAATTCTTGCGGGATTGGTTGGTATCACTGCGGGGGCAGATTTAATGGGCGTAGGCGAGGCAGCGATAATTGGATTTATCGGAGGAACATTGGTCGTATTTGCTGTGGTATTTTTTGACAGGTTAAAAATCGATGATCCTGTAGGTGCTATATCTGTCCATTTGATCGGTGGAATTTGGGGTACCTTAGCCGTGGGTCTATTTGGGAATTTAGCCGGATTCCAACAGCTTCTTTCCCAACTTATTGGTATAGGGGCAGTAGCAGCGTTTTGTTTTGGGAGCAGTTGGTTAATTTTCTTTTCTCTAAAGAGGACCATTGGTATCCGAGTGGATGAAAGAGAGGAATTGGAAGGTTTGGATATCAATGAACACAGTATGCAGGCTTATCCGGACTTTGCTTCTAAGAATTAGAACTTTAACTTTAACCCTACATTGTTACCCAAGGCACAATAGGATTCAATTCCATTGTGCCTTTTTTTCAAATTATAGATCAAAACGCTTTTAAACTGATATCCATACTTTTTACGTGATGGGTCAGTGCACCAACTGAAATAAAATCTACACCGCATTCAGCTACATCTTTCAAAGTTTCTTCTGTAATTCCTCCTGAAGCTTCTATCGGACATCTGCCGTTCACTAATCTAATGGCTTCTCTCATGGTAGGGTAATCCATATTATCCAGCATGATAAAGTCGACTCCGCCTACATCCAATACTTCTTTGACCTCTGCAAGTGTTCTCGTTTCTACCTCGATTTTCAAGTTCAGTTTTTTTGAATCAAGATAGGATTTGGTAGACTCGATTGCTTGCCTTATTCCTCCGGCAAAATCAATATGATTATCCTTCAGCATAACCATATCATACAAAGCGAATCTATGGTTCAACCCGCCACCGAGGACTACGGCCCATTTTTCCATTAATCTGAAGTTTGGGGTTGTCTTTCTCGTATCCATCAGCCTTGCTTTGGTATGGTTGATTATTTGATTGAGGGTATGCGTTTTTGTGGCTATTGCGCTCATCCTTTGTAGACAATTCAAAACCAGCCTTTCAGTGGTCAAAATTGATATTGCAGAGCCTTTTACGGTTAATCCAATGTCTCCTGCTTTGACTTCAGAACCGTCATTTATCAACAGTTCAACTTTCAGATCAGGATCGAATTGATGGAAAATCATTGCTGCAAGTTCCAGTCCTGCGATGATGCCTTTTTCTTTAATGATCAATTGGGCCTGACCCTGCATACCTAGGGGGATGGACCCCAAAGAGGAATGGTCTCCCGCACCGACATCTTCTAGGAGAGCAAGACGGATAAATTCATGTATTTTTTCAGGTGTCAGATAGGGTATATTTTTCACACCTCAAAAATAAAAAATATTGTTTGCAGGAAGTTTAAATTCTTATTTTTATAATTTCCAAACTAAAGATTTTAACCAGGTCATCTTTATTGGTTCCTTTGATCAGGATTCGAAATTGATTTGAATCGGTCAAATAAGACCCCACAAAAAATATTGTAGGTCCCCTGTTTTCTCCTGTATGTAATACTTTGAAATCATTCGGGGGGTATTTGATGAAAAAATCCTTTAAAATAAATTCTGCTTGATTTTTAGAATAATCACCTTGTTGCCCATTGATATTCAAATTGATAGCTTGATCAAAATATCTTGCTAGATCCTTACTTGAACCTGTTTTGAAATAAACAGATAATTCAGTCAAATTGAGTTTTGTTTCGGTTCGTTTGGCAGTACCTGAAGGCACAAAAAACAATAGAGATAAAGAAATTAGGGCAATTAAACTTTTCATAAAATTCATTGTGAAAACTATGAAACAAACATTAAGCCAAAATCGTTAGGTGAAGGTATTATTTAATAAAAAAGTAATTCATGCAATGATTTCTGCTTTTGATCTGAGTTTTCAATTTCTGAAAATAGAAAATTATGTAGCTGGATTTTTGTGCACATGGTAAAGAATAATCATTTTTACAGTTCGTTTAAGAATGACTTTTAATTTTTATCAAAATAGAATGCCACTATGAATAAAAAAGTAATATTGATGATTTTGGATGGATGGGGCATTGCAACTAATCCGGAGGTCTCTGCAATTGATAAAGCAAAAACACCATTTGTGGACGGCCTGTATAAAAAATATCCTCATTCCAAGTTAGAAGCGTCAGGTTTGGCAGTAGGTCTGCCTGAAGGGCAAATGGGTAATTCCGAAGTAGGTCACATGAATATCGGTGCAGGAAGAGTGGTTTATCAGGACCTGGTCAAAGTCAACAAGGCAGTTCAGGATGGAGATCTGAATGACCATGCCATTTTGGTGGAGGCATTCAATTATGCCAAAAGGGAAAACAAAAATGTTCATTTGATAGGCTTGGTTTCGGATGGAGGGGTACATGCCCACATTGACCATCTCAAAGGTCTTTGCGATGCAGCTAAATTCAATGGCTTATCACAGATTTACGTACATGCATTTACTGACGGCAGGGATACAGATCCAAAAAGCGGTCTTCATTATTTGAGCGACCTCAATGAGCATTTTCAGCATTCTGTGGGCAGGATTGCCTCTGTCATTGGGAGATATTATGCTATGGATAGAGATAAAAGATGGGAAAGGGTGAAATTGGCCTATGATGCTATGGTCAAAGGTGAAGGGGAGAAATCAAAAGATGTGCTGGCCTCTCTTGTTAAATCCTATAGTAATGACGTGACGGATGAGTTTATTAGGCCCATCATTCAGGTCAATGAACAGGGTAAGCCATTGGCTGTAATTCAAGAAAATGATGTTGTGATATGCTTTAATTTCAGAACTGACAGAGGAAGAGAAATCACTCAAGTCCTTACGCAAGCGGACTTTGAGGATTTCAATATGAAAAAACTAAAGCTCCACTATATCACCTTTACCAGTTATGATGAGACATTCAAAGATGTAAAAGTACTCTTTGAGAAGGATAATCTGAATAATACTTTAGGTGAGGTGTTGGCTGAAAACAATAAAAAACAAATCAGAATAGCAGAAACTGAAAAGTATCCTCATGTGACTTTCTTTTTTTCAGGAGGCAGGGAAAAAGAATTTGAAGGGGAAAGCAGGATTTTGTGCCCATCACCTAAAGTAGCAACTTATGACCTAAAGCCTGAAATGAGCGCTTATGAGATTGCAGACAATATAAAAACCGAAATTAGAAAAAAAGAGGTGGATTTTGTTTGTCTCAATTTTGCCAATCCCGATATGGTGGGACATACAGGCGTGTTTGAAGCCGCTGTCAAAGCATGTGAGACAGTGGATGAATGTGCAGGACAGGTCATCAATCAGGCTTTGGAAAGTGGCTATACTACTATCGTGATTGCAGACCATGGCAATAGCGATATGATGATCAATGAAGATGGAAGTCCGAATACTGCCCATACTACTAACCTGGTCCCTTGTATTCTGGTAGATGAAAAAGATAAGCTTAAGCTTAAAGACGGAAAATTGGGTGATTTAGCACCCACCATTTTGACTTTAATGGGCATTCCTATTCCAAAGGAAATGACCGGAAATATTTTGGTTTAAATAATATTACATTTGTGACAAAGAATTCACTTCCACTTCGGAATTGGATTCTTTGTCATTTAAGACTTCTTAAAAACTAAAATATTCATGAAGTATCTGAATTATTTATCTCTATTATTATTACTTATTGTTAGCTGTACTGAAAGCAATAGGGCAGTTCAAGAATCGGACGCTATTTATTTTCCCATGAAAGATTACATAGAAGTTCTGGCCCTAAAACTTGACGGCAGAGTACTCTATAAGGAAGTTAACTTCAACGGGGAAAAGGAAAATTTCTTTGATACTTTGAACTCCGAAAAATGGCTTAAAGAACTGGATTTTTTTATTCAGGCTGATATCAATAGACCTAGTCTTGCAGCAGCTTATGAAACCCAAAAAAATGAAAGGGCAATAATTCATGAATTGAAAGAAAGGGAGAAGGGGAGAGTTAAAAAAATAGTGGTTAATTACCGTGGGGGTGAAATAAAAGACATTACTTTTATTTCCAAATCTTCCAATCTATTTTACAATACGGAAACTAAGGGAATAATCTATAATCAAAGCCTTAACGGGAAATTTGATAGTTATATGGTTGAAACAACACAAAAGGTTATTTTTTTTAAACCGAATAAAATGATTGTTATCGGTTCAGTTAAATGATACTTTTCTCAATAACCCAAAACCAATATATGTATCCGTTGAAATAGGTACTATTTCTATTGAGCTTTTATAAATCAATCTTCTCTTCCAAGAAATTTTTCTATGTAGAAGAAACTTTGAATTCTTTATACGAAGGCAAAAAACACCAACCACGTAATAATAAGGATCGGTAAAAGAATGGGCAGAGAAAAACGGATGACATAACCAAAAAAGGATGGCATTTTGATTCCGCTTTGTTCAGCTATTGATTTGACCATAAAGTTTGGGCCATTTCCAATGTAAGTCATAGCACCAAAGAATACTGCCGCAATGGAAATAGCCATCAGTTCAAATGCTGAATCTTCGTAATTATTCATGGCAAAGTCCCTCACATTTTCAATACTACTAATTTCGGCACCTTGCGAGGCCATGGCTGCAGCAAGGAAATTCAGGTAAGTAGGAGCATTATCCAAAAATCCCGACAGTACACCCGTTCCCCAATATAAAGTGTTGTGTGTGATTATGGCTGCACCTTCAGGAGATTTTGCAAAATTCCCTACCAACTCCAATGCCGGCATCATGGTGCCAAAAATTCCTATAAAGATAAATGCGACCTCTCGAATTGGTTCAAAATTAAATTCATTTCCTTTTATAGCTTTTTGGTCTGCAAACTTGAAGCTCAAATAAGCGACAGATAACATGATGATCTCTCTGATGAAAGAAAATTTCTGCCCATCGTAATGAATGGCGGGTACCCAATCTATCACATTAGGATCCAAAAATACAGAGCCAATAACAACTAGAAGCCAAAGAAAATTTCGTGACCCAATCAACTCAAATTTATTGGTATAAACTGTTTCCTCTAATTCATCTTCATTCGACTTTCCAAGTTTCCTGTCAATGAAATAGAAAACGACAGACAACATTAATAAAGCTAAGACCCAAGCAGGCCAATTATACTCTAAAGTCCAGAAAAAAGGAACACCTTTTAAGAACCCTAGAAATAATGGCGGATCTCCAATAGGTGTCAGGGAACCCCCGATGTTACTGACCATAAAAATAAAGAAAATAATATGGTATGGTTGGATATTGCCTTTATTCAGCCTTATAAATGGTCGGATCAAAAGCATGGAAGCCCCCGTGGTACCTATAAGGTTGGAAATCAATGCTCCTATCAATAATAATGATACATTCGCCATGGGGGTGGCTTTTTTATCTACTTCTATTAATATACCTCCCGAAGCTATGTAGAGAGATGCCAAAAGGGCTATGAACTGTACGTATTCAGCCAAGGCATGAACTGGTCCATGCACATTATGAAGGACAAATAAATAATAGAAAACCACCAAAATGGCCAACCCTACAGCTACTTTGGGATAATTGTGATGCCAAAAATGTTCATAGAACAAAGGACCTGTTGCAATCATCAGCAGCAAGGCAACGAAGGGTATAACGAGCCAAAGAGGAGCAGTCCCATGGTGGTCATGGGCATCATCGTGACCGTGGGAGTCTACAGTTCTTAAAGTGTCACTTTCACTTTCCTGGTCTACTATCTCAGTTTGGATTTCTGCTTGGGCAAAGACTTGAGGGATACCTGAAAAATAAAACATCCCAAAAATCACTACGAAAACAGTAATAAGATTCTTCATTCAATTAAAATTATAGGCTCATTTTAATAATTCTTATTTCAGGTAACCTTGAAATTTCTGATTAGCTAAAAACAAACTCCAATTTTGTTTTTGCTAAACTACTTATTTTGAATGAAAAGGACTACATAAAAAATCAGCCAAAAGTGGAATAATTTAAATTTATTTACTCTTAGCTGATGACTGGCTATATGGTTATACAAGTTGCTTGAGCGCGATTTCCAAAGATGATTGTGCTAAGCCTGTTTTGGTAGGATTTGATTCAAAAGTTTTCTTTAGCGCTTTGGAGATGGTGTTACTGACATCTTTGAAAATGGCATCATCGGTCAATATTACCTGGTCAGACATTAAATGTGCAAATACTCTGGCCATGCCACAATTGGCAATAAAATCCGGAAGCAGGGAGATTTTTTCATCAGTCCACATGCCTATTGGACCGAAAAATATCTCCGGGTCTGCAAAGGGAACATTGGCCCCACAGCTGATTACTTCCAAGCCAGCATTTACCATTCTTTCAACCTGATTTTTGGTAATTAGTCTGGAGGAAGCTGCAGGTATAAAAATCTCACTTTTTAAATCCCAGATTTTTTCATGGATTTCTTCAAAAGGAATCAGCTGGTCAGCAACTAGCTTGTTGCCATCTCTTTTTACAAATAAATCCCGTACTTCATCCAATGAAAATCCATCCTCATCAATCAATCCCCCCACTCTGTCGATGATTCCGACTATTTTGACACCTTCCACTGCGAGAAAGCATGCCGCAGCTGCTCCTACATTGCCCCAACCTTGGATAATAGCCCTTTTGCCTTTGATTTCACCGCCCCAGATTTTATAGTAATGCCTTACGGCTTCAGCCACGCCAAAACCTGTAATCATATCTGCTACTTTATATTTTTTTGGACCATTTGGGGTGTATAAAGGATCTTCCAAAACCTTGGATACACCTTGACGAAGCTGGCCGATCTTTCTGATTTTATCAGGTTCGGTTGCATGAAAGTGGCCGTTTACAATACCTTCTTGGGGGTGCCATAGTCCGAATGATTCCGTAATGGGAATTACCTCGTGAATTTCATCTATATTAAGATCTCCGCCCGTTCCATAGTAGCTTTTTAATAGTGGCATCACCGCCCGGTACCATCGCTTTAGTACTTCATCTTTTCTGGGGTCATTGGGGTCAAAATTAATTCCTGACTTTGCCCCACCTATGGCTGGTCCGGAGACCGTGAATTTTACCTCCATGGTTTTTGCCAGGGATTCTACTTCCCTTTTGTCAAGGCCTTTGCGCATTCTTGTTCCACCACCTGCAGCACCACCTCTGAGAGAATTGATGACTACCCAGCCTTCTGCCTCGGACTCGTTGTCGCTCCATTCAAATACAATCTCGGGTTGTTGATTCTCAAATTTTTTGAGTAATTCTTTCATATTGAATATTTGGGTTTATCTGAAGGCAAAAATAGAAATAATCCCGACTTTTAAAGTACTCTAGCATTTAATCCAAAAACGTTCCCCCCGCAACTATCAATTGAAGCGCCTGTTACTGAAGCAAGACAATTGTTTTCACCTCTTAATTTCAAAACCCCCAAAAAAGCAAAGATGAGAGCTTCTTTAAAATTGATCAGCGTTTTCCCGGCAGAAATGATTTCAAAATTTTCAGACAATGATTCGTGGAGCTTCTCCATAAAAAAAGTATTGTAAGTCCCGCCGCCGGTAATCAAAATTGAGGGCTTTTTCCCAGGAATGGGTGTCAGCGTCTTGGTGATTTGTTGGACATAATGTACAATTAAAGTATGCAGAATGTTCTCAGCCTTATATCCTCCATTTCCCTCCAGAATTTCAAGGTATTCGGTCAAATCCTCTCTTCCAAGAGATTTTGCACCCTGAATTTGGTAGAAAGGCAGTTTATCCAGTTGCTTCAAGACCTTATCAAGCAGCTTTCCTTTTTTGGCCAGCTTTCCATTTTTATCATAGCTCTTACCACATATTTCGGCAAAATGGTTGAGCAAAAGATTAAAAGGACAAATATCAAAGGCAATTCTTTTGCGGTCAAATTCCATGCTGATATTGGCAATCCCGCCGAGGTTAATGCAATAGTCATATTTCCCAAACAGTAATCTATCTCCAATAGGAACTAATGGGGCTCCTTGTCCGCCGAGTTGCACATCAAGCATTCTAAAGTCATTGATTACAGGAATGCCGCAAGCTTGATGGATAGCCCAGCCGTTGCCTATCTGAAGGCTTAATTGTTTTTTTGGCTGGTGAAATATGGTATGACCATGAGAAGCGACTGCCTGAACCGAAAGAGAATGTTTGGTAATAAAATACCTGACCTGTTCACCAATCCAATTTCCAAACTCCACATCAAGTAATGATAACTTCAGTCCGTTCATTGTATGGGCTTTGACCAGTTTTTTGGCCAATTTCTTTGGAAACGGAACAGTTTCAGATTCGACTATGGAATATTTCCAATTGTCATGTTTTTCAAATTCACAATAAGCAATATCAAGCCCATCACCGGAAGTACCTGACATCAAACCTATAATTTTAAAGGATAAATGACCACTCATGGGTTAAAATTTGTTAAATGTTAGTGGGTAAAGTTAATTTTAATTTATTCAAAATCCTTGGTTTCCTAAAATGAGTAGCTTTGCGAATGATAGGCTTAAATTATCCCAAAATTCTTGAGAAACTTAATAGTAGATATAGGAAACAGCAGAATCAAAACAGCGGTTTTTGAAGATGACGCATTGATTTCAGAGAATAGTTTTGAGGATTTTGACTTATTCAGGGCTTTTTCGGCTAAACTGGATTTCCAACATGCCATCATCAGTTCAGTAACTTACCAAGAGTCACAATTGAATGAGTTGTTACCGTATTCGTTTTTATTTCTGAATACAAAAACACGCCTGCCCATTGAGAATAAGTATCAAACACCGGAAACTTTGGGAGTGGATAGAAAGGCAGCAGTAGTAGGCGCAAGAGCTGTAGAAGCAGTTGGAAATTTATTGGCAATTGATTTGGGAAGTTGCATAACCTATGATTTTCTTGATGAACAGAATCGTTATTGGGGTGGTGCAATTTCACCTGGACTACAGATGAGATTCAGGGCCATGCATCAGCAAACAGCAAGGCTTCCCCTGGTGGATTTGAGTAAAGCGTCTGTTCCTGATTTAATAGGAGGAAGTACAGTCTCCTGCATGAGGGGTGGAGTATATTTTGGTATTCTTTATGAATTAACAGGATTCATTGAGCAATATCAAGCAGAGTATAAAAGTTTAAAGGTCATTATTTGTGGGGGTGATTCAATTTTTTTTGAATCCTTAACAAAAGACCACATATTTGTAATCCCTAATTTGATCCTGTATGGATTAAATAGAATATTAAGCTACAATGTCAATCACCAATAGGTTCAAATTACTAGGTGTCATCAGCGCCTTTTTTATATTCAACAATGCCTTTTCACAGTCAGGTGCATCTACTTACAGTGCGCTTGGATTGGGGGAATTCAACAATTCAGGATTTACCCAAAATCGCGCCATGGGAGGATTAGGGATAAGTTTTGGCACGGGTTGGGCTATCAATCAAATGAATCCGGCCTTATCCACCCGAAATACTGTTTTTAACTTTCAGGCAGCATTAAATTATTCAAGATTGGACGTATCAACCAGCGATTTGAATGAGACCATAGATGGAGGAGGGATTTCTTATGCGGCCATATCTTTGCCCATCAATGCTGGTAAATCAACAGTAGGTCTGGGACTTAACCAAATCAGTAGTGTAAACTACAGACTTTTGGTAAATGGCCAGGTTTCAAATTCTGATCTCACATCAATAAACAGAATCGAAGGAGAAGGAGGTATTTCGGAAGCATATCTTTCTACGGGATTTGTGATAGCTAAAAACCTGAGTTTAGGAGTGCATGGGTCCTATCTTTTTGGATCTACCATCAGAACCAATCAGCTTGCGTTGTTGGATTCCAGCAGTAATCCTATAGGGGCTTCCTCTGAATTCTATCAAAGATTCACTGTAAGTGATGTGACTTTTAAATTGGGGGCTCACTATTATTTCAAACTCGGAGCTAAAAGTAATATTCATTTAGGAGCCACCTATCATGCTTTTGGTGAAATAAATGGAAGAGAGTTTGCAAAAGTGGCAGGATTTGGTCAAGCTAGCAATCCCGATTCGGAAGGTGACGTGATCAGTGATAATGAAAAAGGGAATGTTTTTATTCCTACAAACATAGGTTATGGAATATCTTACGAAAAAATCAATAAATTTGTAATTGGTCTTGAGGCTCAAATGCAGGCTTTTAGCGAATTTCGGTCTTTTGGCGGAACAGTAGGTGAATTGGGGGATAGTTACAAAATTGCGTTTGGCGGTCAATTTACTCCTAATTTCAGTTCTGGGAGCAGCCTAATCAAAAGGGCTACAATTAGAGCTGGGCTTGAATATCAACAAACCCCATACGTTGTGAACCAAACAGAGATAAATGATATTGGCATTAATTTTGGAGCATCTGTTCCAATAAGTTCTCTCTCTTTGGTAAACTTCGCACTTAAATTTGGTTCAAGAGGTACCTTGGATAATGGACTTATCAGAGAAAATTACTTTAATTTGACTTTAGGATTTTCTCTTAATGATAATACATGGTTTTATAAACGAGTTTACGAATAAA
>CAZLJT010000064.1:0-15156 GCA_964559905.1 uncultured Aquiflexum sp. | reverse complement strand
GTCGCCGATATGATTTACTTAGAGACAGAAGATCTTACAAAAACATCATTTACCATTATTGATCCGATTGATCCTACCAAAAGGAAGAAAATCATGACCAAAGCCTTGGAGCAGGAGAAACTCTTAAAGCCTATCTTTATGGCGGGTCAGAAGGTATATGAAAGACCAAGCCTGGATCAGATCAAAGAAAATGCGCAGAGGAATCTGAATTTATTTGACAAAGCCCATAAACGGTTGATCAATCCCCATGTTTATCCTGTAGGCTTAGAAGAAAACCTCTACCAACTAAGGACTGATTTGGTGTTTAAAATGAAGAATTACGATGGAGAAGAAAATAATATTTAGCATCCCGGATTATAAATATATCAAAGATGAAGTCCTTCGTTTGGGAGATTTTGAAAGCGGAGAAATAGAAGTCAAGAAATTTCCTGACGGGGAAAGATACCAAAGGATATTGACAGCAGTCAACGGTAGAGATGTAGTCCTGATAGGCGGTACGATTTCAGACAGTGATACCTTGGAAATATATGATTTGGCTTATGCTTTAATCAAGTATGGGGCAAAGTCAATCAGAATCATATTTCCATATTTTGGCTATAGCACCATGGAAAGGGCTGTGAAAATAGGGGAGGTGGTCACTGCAAAATCCAGAGCGGTGTTGTTTTCCTCATTACCCAGGACCAGTTTGGGGAATTATTTTATTTTCTTTGACCTTCATTCAGAAGGAATTCCGCATTACTTTGAAGGTCAGGCATTGATCAGCCATGTATACTGTAAACCCATCGTAGTTAAGGCAGCAAGAGAATTGGCGGATGATGGTTTTGTCATGGCCTGTACTGATGCTGGCAGGGCCAAATGGGTAGAATCACTCGCAAATGAAATGGGGGTAAATGCAGCCTTCGTGTTTAAAAGAAGAATTTCGGGAGAAGAAACCGAAGTGACTAGTATCTCAGCTGATGTGGCAGGCAAAGACGTGGTAATTTATGATGATATGGTAAGGACAGGTGGCTCGTTGATCAATGCTGCCAAAGCATACAAAGCTGCCGGAGCTAAGAAAATTTATACCATCACCACACATGGCTTGTTCAACAATGATGCGCTGAACAGAATTCATTCATCTGGGGTTATTGAAAAAGTGGTCTCTACAGATACACATCCAAATAGCATTGCCCTGAAATCAGATTTTCTTCAAGTTAAAAGTATTGCCGGATTGATTGTGGCGCAATTGTAACAACCATTTAAACAGAAAGACTTTAGATTTCGACTTTTATCCTTCCTTATCTTCTCCATTCATCCAAATGGCGATACCAGCAATCAAGATTATGCCTCCTAAAACAATTGCCAGATTGAGATCTCTTTGTGTTTTTTGGGCTTTTTGCAAATAAGTAGATCCCAAACCTTTCTTAGCTATAAATCCCTCAATTTTCTCGATACGAGCTTCTAGTTCCTCTTTTGCTTTTCTTGTTATTTCCATGATAATTTAAATTTTTAAAGTTGTAACTCAGCTTTATCAACTGATATCCAAAGAAAATAGTTCTGATTTTGGCTGATATTCTGTTTGCGTTTTATTATTCAAATCTAGGAATAGGATTTGGTTTCGGGTCAACCATAATTTTTTTAGAGTTGGATAGCGGAATGATTATGGGGTCTTTTGTTGCCTTAAATTATTGGAAAAAATTAAGATCCAGAGAGTTAAATCCATTCTCATTTAATCACATTTTGATGCTTGGGTAGACTTGGTTTCAAAAGGCATCTGAACTTTCCTATTGTCATTCCAGCAAAAATCCACAATTTTGAAAACCTATTATATTATTTGAATCCATTTGCCATGAACACAAAAGCACTGATTATAGTAGACGTACAAAATGATTTTATGCCGGGCGGAGCTTTGGCTGTAGAGGAAGGTGATCAAATAGTGCCGATCATCAATAATTTACAGTTGAAATTTGATTTTATTGCTGCCACACAGGATTGGCACCCTGCTGACCATGGGAGTTTTGCTAACAATCATAAAGGGAAAAGGGTAGGGGAGTTTGTCGATTTAAATGGAGTCAACCAGATTTTGTGGCCTGTACATTGCGTCCAAGGGACATTAGGCGCCGATTTTCATAAAGATCTTGAAAAGCAACATTGGAAGGGAATATTTCAAAAGGGCACAAATCCTTTAGTGGACTCCTACAGTGGATTTTTTGACAATAATAGGATGGGAGATACAGGACTGTCTTCATTTTTAAAAAACCATAATGTGACAGATGTTTATATATGTGGACTGGCTACAGACTTTTGTGTCAAATTCACGGTTTTGGATGCTTTGGAAGAAGGATTCAAGACGTTTTTGATAGCAGATGCCACTAAGGCTGTAAACCTAAATCCCGGAGACTATGATCTTGCCATAAATGAAATGCATAAGAAAGGGGCAATTATTGTTGAAAGTAACTTCCTATAAAAAAGAAAAGTGATTTAAATCACTTTAAGGCTATTGATATTACGTTAAGATTGTCAAAAAATTCGAACTTTATATAATATGAGTAAATCAATAGTATTCAATATACTCCTTATCCTTTTGGTTATTTCAGGGTCAAATACAATTATGGCTCAAAATAATAGGGCTAGAGATGACAATCAAATAGGTTGGTATGCCTTTTTCCTCAATTATAAAATAGATGATAAATGGAGTATTCACGGGGAGTTTCAACTAAGAAGAACTGATTGGGTCTTAGATCCACAGCAAAATCTTTATAGAACCGGAATCAATTACAAGATACATCCGCAGGTGGTATTGAGGCTTGGTTATGCATTTATAGATACTTTTAATTACGGAGACGTACCACTTGCCGGAAACGGCATCAGATTTCCAGAACATAGGGTTTTCCAAATGGCTACCATTTCCAACCCAGTTGGAGCTATTGCGCTTTCTCATAGGTTTATGTTGGAACAGCGGTGGGTTGGAAGAAGTCTGGACCCAAATGCTACCCAATCAGATGAATATGTTTATTTGAACAGGATCAGGTATATGTTCCGTGCAGATATACCTCTCAAAGGGAATAATGTAGACAATAAAGAGCCCTACCTTGCTGTTTATGATGAGATCTTTATAGGATTTGGAGAAAATGTCAACCAAAATGTTTTTGACCAGAACCGGATCGGCTTGTTGGCAGGATACAGGTTTTCCAACACAGCTAGAGTTGAAGGTGGGTATTTCAATCAGATCGTCCAGTTTGGTAGACTTGTAGATGGGAAAAATCTTTTCCAATACAATAAGGGACTGATAGTGATGACCTATATCAATTTCTAATTTGATCTTTTAAAATCTAAAACAGGGGATAATGGTACTTCTTCTGTTTCTTTGGTTTGGATCTCCGAAAAGGAAAGAATATCTGATGGAAATCTCATGTGCACCACCCGAATTGGCCAAAGCCATTTTTGAAGTAGTAAAATCAAAACTATAGCCAATATCCAATCCACTTTCCAAAGTAAGTCCTACCAATCCAATGATTGATTCGTGATTTGGCAGGGCATATTTGACCGGGAATCCTCTGTACCAAACACCTAAAACAAGGGGCTGGAGGAAAAATTGGGCACCTACATCAAGTTGGTTGAAAGGATCTTGATGCTTATAATTAAATGCGAGCATTACTGATCTCTCCTGTCTGCTATTACTGTAATAGTTATTGATAAAACCTTCACCCAAATCAATTTTCAGCCCGCCATGAGCAGAGAGTTTCATGGGTAATTTACTGATGTTGCCGTCCACAAAAGATGTGTTAGGTTCAGATAAGTGATGCCCAGAAACCCCTAGCCACAATGTTTGGGTGTGAAAAAGCATTCCGAAGTTGAAATCAGCAAATCTATGTCTGTAGTCATCCGGAAAAAATTCACCACTGAAATCATCAATTCCGCCTCTTTGAATATCCAATTGAGAACCATAGACCAGATCGCCAAAATAAGCATCTCTAGAAATATAACTGGCCTGTCCGCCAAATCTTAAAAAAGATTCGAATCCCAACTTCAATCTGTAAGAGTAGGTCAGTCCGACTTCATTGGTGCTTAACCTGGCCTGGCTTTCCCTATTTCCATTGAAAATCAAACCTATACCACTATTGATATCGAACATGTAGTGGTCAATGTAAGCAGAGTATGAATTGAATGAGTGATCCAGTCCAGGCCATTGATTTCTATAGTTGACACCAACTCTGGTGAGTTCTGATGCTCCTGTAAATGCTGGATTTAAAAACAACGGCGCAGCATAAAACTGGGAGAACTGAACATCCTGTGCACGTACAGCACTTAGGATGATCATTGATAGTACAAAAATTAGAATCTTTTTCATAAGAAGATTGAAGAGTATTTACCGACCGATTTTTCAATAAAATTCACTATATATTCATTGGGTGTTCTACTGATTATTAATTCATTGGAGGAGTTTTAAAACAGGGTTATGATATTTACAATACCAAAGTGAATACCCCTGTTTTACTTCCCTTTTCTCCGTCTACAGCTTTAAATATTATTTTATAAACATAATTTCCATTTGGACTGATTTTCCCTTTCAGTCTACCGTCCCATCCTGCATCTTCTTGGCTATAAATCGAATGGATCAATTCACCCCATTTGTTGAAAATATGCATCTCAAAATCTTCAATTCCCCTCATTTTAGCCATAAAAGTATCATTTAAACCATCTCCGTTTGGTGTGAAGGCATTAGGAACCAAAATCCTATAGGAAGCGACAACTTCAACTACCATTTCTGATTTAGATACACAGCCCAATGCGTCAAATGTCATCAGAGAAATGGTGTAAATACCGGGCTTCGTGTAAGTATGAACAGGGTTCTGTTCGTTGCTCTTGGTACCGTCTCCAAAATCCCATTCCCATGCAATTACTTCTCCCAAAGTCTGATCATTGAATTGAACAGGGTCATTTACAAGTATTTCCCCCTGAATACCTATTGATATTACCGTATAGGTGAAGTCAGCGTCTGTGAATGCTACTGGCATTTCCACCATTTTTGAAACCTCTACCAAGCAGCCATTTGCATCAATGATGGTTGCACTGATTTCTCCATCTTCATAGAAAGTGGTTTCAGATACACCTCTTGCGCCATTGTTCCAAGTGATGTCGTATTCTTCCGTTCCACCTTTCACAGTTACCCAGGCCACGCCTGTCAATTCTCTTGTTTCGCAGTTGACATCAAATCTGGTAAACATTCTAGCCTCCAACTGTTCAGGCTGTTTTATCTCAAAAGTTTTGATCTGAATACATCCATTGTCATCAGTGACCTGTACGGTATAGGTACCAGCCGATAGGTTAGACCTATTGAGTGCTTCCAGCTGATTATTATCACTCCAAGTAATTCTATATGGCTGAATTCCTCCGGTAATATTGAGGTTGATAAATCCATTTTGATCACCGAAACATAAAAGATCTTCAGAATGGCTGCTTTCTATAGCCAAAGGATCAGGCTCAGAGACGATATAGGTATTTCCGGTTGAACAGCCTGCACGGTCGGTGACCACTACACTATAGGTTCCCGGAGCAAGATTTCTCAATACCCTATTGTTGGCACCATGAGACCATCTATAAGTGTAAGGAGCTGTACCACCGGATACGTTAAGGGTAATGATCCCTTTATTATCTCCCGCACACTTACTATCCTGAACAGTGCCTCTGAGATCTAAAATTTCAGGTTCCTGAATATTGTAAGCCGCAGTTGTAATACATCCCAAATCATCTTCTACTGTAACCGTGTACACTCCTGCCACGAGGCCGGAAGCAAAAGTCTGATCCTGTAAGCCATGGCTCCAATTGATTTTGAAAGGAGCCCTTCCGCCTGTGATACCGATTTCTATTGTGCCATTATTTCCACCAAAGCAGGAAACAGCATTGATTTCCAATAAACTGATTCTAAGGTTAAGCGGAGGCGCAATTTCGATCTCATCAGTGATGGTACAGCCATTGGCATCTGTCACTGTCAGAGAATAAGTTCCTGGCAATAGATCTGTTATGGCAGAGGTAGTTGCGCCATTTGACCATCTATATCTATAAGGTGCTACTCCTCCGGCAACTGTTGCGCTTGCATCCCCTCTTTCACCATTGGTACAGATAGCATATTTGCCATTCATTTCAATCTGAAGAGGCGAAGTGGGAGGGGGAACAACAAAAGTGCCTTCAACAATGCAATTATTTGCATCCGTTACAACCACAGTATAGGAACCTGGAGCAATGTTTAACAAGTCTTTTGTAGTGGCACCGTTTGACCAGAGGTAGGTGTAAGGTGCAGTTCCTCCTTTCACATCAATAATCAATTCAGGAACATCGGTAAACAGGCAAAGTTCTACTGATGAAATTCCGGTTACTGTCAATGCTTCTGCGGGTTCGGAAATGGTATAGGCAATACTTTCGAAACAAGAATTTTCATCAATGATAAAGACAGTATATTCTCCTGCTCTCAAACCACTTATTTCCGGTCCTGTCATGCCATTGCTCCATTGGATCGTATACGCTCCTGTACCTCCGGAAACATTCAATTTTATACTTCCGTCATTTCCGAATTTACAGGAAACATTATCTAAGTTTTCTACTTCTACCAAAAGTGGTTGAGGCTCAGTGATCTCAAAAGTCTCCATGATCATACAACCTTTGCTGTCTGTCACGTTGACGGTATAAGTTCCACCGGATTTGCCATTGATGTTTCTTACGGTTTCTCCTGAAGACCATGAATAGGTATAGGGTGCTGTACCACCCGTTACTATAAGATCAATACTTCCGTTTCCTTCAAATGCACATCTCACATTGGAAATGATAGGGGTGAGTGTCAAAGGTTCAGCTGGTTGGGTCACCACAAATTCCCTGTATAACTCACAGCCCAATTTATCTGTAATTGTTGCTCTGTACACTCCGGCAATCAGATTATTTGCAATAAGTCCTGTTCCAACTTCCTCATTGGTAGCTTTATTGGTCCAAATGACAGAAAAATCTCCATTGCCACCACTGATATCCAAGAGGATAGAGCCATCACTTCCACCAAAACAGGAGACAGGATTGACATTGTCCACTATCAAAATAGGATCAGGTTGTGTAATAATTACATTGTTTCTTATGATACATCCATTGGCATCTGTGACTACTACTTCATAATTGCCCGGTGCCAATCCAACCCTGTCTGCTGAAGTATTTCCATCTGACCATCTGATGGAATAAGGAGCAGTACCGCCAGTCACTTCCACTGTTGCCTGACCGTTTCCTGCGGCATAACAAGTTACATTGGTGGTGGATATGGCTAAATTTAATGGTGTAGGTTGACTGATCACTACTTCTTTTACCGGCGAAATACACCCATTGGAATCCATGATGTATACCATGTAAGTATTGGGTCTTAAACCAGCCACGATGAGATTTGGATACTGTATCCCGTCAATGATCAGTGTGTAGCCAGGTTTTCCACCGGTTCCAATTACGGTGATGCTACCATTTTGGGCTCCAAAGCAGGTGACATCCGTGAAGCTATAGGTGAAATCCAAAGGGGTGGTATCCAATATTTCAAAATCCATTGTTGCTTCACAGCTGTTTTCATCCCAAACATTGAGGGTATAAATTCCTGCGGGGACTCCGGAAAGGTTTTTATTTGTACCTACAAGCTGATTGGAAGAATTCAACCATTGGTAAGTATAATTACCTGTACCACCTGTTACATTGACTTTTATTTCTCCATCGGAGCCTTCAAAACAACTGACATCAATTATTTCTTCATTGAAAATTTCGATTGGAGTTGGATTAAGGATGGTGATGGTTCTGGTCCATTCGCATCCTTTGCTGTCAACTACCCGGATTGCATAAGTACCCGGAACCACGTCATCAAAAATGATCAGACCATTGGGGTCAACCGTATATTCGACGGAATTCAGATAGGCCAAATAGCCACCGTTTCCACCGGTAATCTGTAATTCAATATCGGATAGGTCATCTGTACACAAAACTTCTTCCATAAACCCTACTGTTGCACTCAAAGGCTCCAAAGGTTGTTCTACCACAATCTGAATGGTTTCTGATCTACATGTACCGCTTAAGGCAAATGCGTTATACGTTCCTGCAGGTAGGTTACTTACTGTATTTCCAGCTATTTCAGCACCGTTAAAGAAAATTCTGTAATTGGTAAAGGCGCCTCCCGATGGTGTGAACGTCACCGTTCCATCGGTTCCTCCAAAACAGGACACATCTGTCGGCAGGCCAACCAATAAAACCTCGTTTGGCTGATTGATGGTCAGTGTTTCTGAAATATCCGCACAGCCTCCATCAGATACTGTATAGGTGTAGAAACCAGCAGCCAGGCCGGAAAGCGTAGTTTTATCACCTGATCCTGCAATAGGGTTAAAGGTTACTCCGTCTGCTGAATACGCCCATGAAATTGAATATGGTTTTGTTCCGCCTGTGATTTGTAAGTTGATTTCAGACGTACCGCCAAAGCAAAGAATAGGGGTGAAGTTTGCATTGGTTTGAAGGGGAAGCGGTTGTCCCAGAGTTTTGGGTGGGATATTTACCGAACAACCATTTGCATCAACAGCAGCAAAATTATAAGCGAAATTGGCGTTTAATCCTGTGAAAGTCACCAATTCGTCCTCATTGGCATTATAAGTATTGCCTTGGAAAGTGATGGTATATGGAGCAGTGCCTCCGGTCAATGAAAGTGAAATACTGCCATCACCGGATTCAAAACAACTCAAATCCACAGAGATATAATCCTTTAGACTCAAAGGGGCAGCAGGTTGGGCCATGTTTATGATCACATCCCCTGAGATACATCCTTTTGCATTGTCTACCGCATAGACAAGATAACTTCCTGCTTTTGCCTGGAATTGATTGCCAAAAATCTGACTTCCATTTACAAAATAAGTAAAATTGGTTGAGCCAGCAGAAGTTGCCTGAAGGGTCACAAGGGCTGATTCCCCAAAGCAAAGAATATCGTCTGCAACAAATGACAAGCTGACTACCGAACCGTCTGCAATGGTAATAACATCTGTAATGGTATTACAATTATTCTGTTCAGAGACTGTATACCTATACTGTCCAGCTTCTACATTGCTCAGTCTTTTGGTATCTGTTGGAAGTATTTCCCAAGTACTTGTTCCTGTATTGAATTTCTCCCATAGATAGGTATATGGTTCGGTTCCGCCAATTGGGGTCAATTCAATATAAGTTGTTCCGCCTTGGCAAAGAATTATTCCTGCATCTACTGATAGGTCAAGTGCAGCAGGTTGACTGATATTGACCACAGTACTGATTTGGCACTGATCGTTTAAATCCCAAATTTCCAAAGTATAAGCGCCCTGAACCAGACCGGAAAAAGTGTATGCAGTAGCCTCACTGAGGTTTGGTAAATTCAGTGGGGAACCTGAAGAAGGAGTCAGTACTGCTCTATATTGAGGTCTTCCACCTAAAATCTCAAATTGAATCGCACCGTTATTTCCACCAAAACAGTTCACATCAGAGATGGAAAGGTTCGTGATTTCAAGAGGTCTATCAGGTTGGGTCAGGGTAACCATCATTGGATCAGATGGACAACCCAGATTGTCTACAATCCTGATTTGATAATTGCCCGGAGCAACATTGAAGAAAGAGGTTTGATTACCTTGGCTGACTCCGTTGATATATACTGTAAAAGTCCTGCCTCCCTGTACTATTGGGCTGATGATTTCAATGATACCATCGTTTTCTCCAAAGCATGAAATATCCTGAGAAGTGACATTAAATTGAGGTTTTGTAATTGGTATAATGGTAAAGACTCCTGAAATTTCTGGACAGGTTTGATTTTCTACTGTCCAATTATAATCGCCCGCTAGTAATTCATCAAATACAAAAGTCCCGGTATCTTCATTAATAAATGATTTGGAATATCCATTAGAAGAGGTGACCAATATATTCTTTCCTGGAGAACCCCCGGCAACTTCCAAAGTAAATGAACCAAAATCGTCAATACATATCGGTTGGATTACTGTTGGAGTAGGGACAGTTTGTGCAGGTTGATTGATGACATAATCGGGTGATTCAATGGTACAAATCCCTGCATAAGTGATTTCTATATAATATGTCCCGGCAATCAGGCCTCCTAAGCTGGTTTCATTAATAGGAACTTTTCCTCCTACAGAAGTCCTTCTGTACCATTGATAAGTTATACCTGAAGTATCTCCATATAGATCGAACCTGATAGCACCATCACTTCCCCCAAAGCAGGAGACGTCCTTTTCTACCTCAGCATCAAAAATCGGAGGATTGGGCTGGTCAATTGTTATGGTTGAAAAATCTTCGCAGCCTGCAGAATCGGTAACCCTTACATCATAATCCCCCACGGCCAATCCCGAAAGAATGGAATTGGTGACAATTTCCCAAACCCCTCCCACTCGGATATAGTAGGTATAACCAGGAACACCTCCGGAAGCAGAAAGGAATAAGATACCGGTTTGGCCTACGCACGTGGCATCTTGCGGACTGGTAAATAATTTAAGCGGGCTTTTTGGACCGGGAACGCTATATGTTTGGGAGACCATACATGCTCCTGATAAGCTGTATTCTACCCTATAAAACCCAGGGGTAAGATTATTTACAATGTTTTGATTTTCAGCGATTACCGTGTTTGTGGCCTGATCAATCCATCTGCTGTAACTCAATCCAGGGATCCAACCTACAAATTCAACTTCAATTGATGCGTCATCATAATTACAGGAAGGCTCAATGATTTCCACTAAGTTGATAGCCAATGGATCGGGTTGGATGATTTCGATATTTTCCAGTCTGGTCTCACATCCGTTGGCGTCCCTTACGGTGACACTGTACAAGCCAGCTGCTAAGTTGGACGGGTTCTGATTGATAAAACCATGGTCCCAATTGAAGAAATAAATTCCTGTTCCACCGGTAACGTTTATGGTAATTCTACCGTCATTTCTTCCAAAACAGGAGACATCATCTTTGCTGATCAATGAAACCTGGATTGGGGCAGGGGCGGTAAGGTCTATGATCCTTTCATTGGAACAACCATTGGAATCCGTAACTATTACTTTGTATATTCCTGCCCCGATATTTGAAAGTGTTTGAGTTGTTCCGGAAATTGGAATAAATACACTCGGACTGGCTTCTATTTCCCAAGCAATGGTATAACCCGGATTTCCGCCGCCGATCTGAATTTCTATTCTACCATCCAAAGAATCATGACATTTGGGTTCAATTCGGTTGAGTAAATTGATGACGATTCCACTAGGTGGCTGACTGATCAAAATATCGGTTAATTCTTTCCAACATCCGTTTTCATCTGTGACCCTTACATTATATAGACCTGCCGCAAGACCATTGATGTTTTTCTGAGAAGAAGTAAACCCTGACGGTCCAGTCCATTCAAAAGTATAGGCACCAGTTCCACCTGCAACTGCAATGTTGATTGCTCCGGTATTATCTCCAAAACAGAAGACATTCAAAGGAGGTCCATCCAAGGCCAAGGTCAATTCAGGTGTCGGAGGAATGGTAATTGTCTGCTGTGCGAAACAAGAATTATTTCCAAGATCATAGACTTTGACAGTGTATTGTCCTGGGCCTCTATTTATCAGGTTTTTATCCGTAGAAATGATGGTGGAAAAATTTCCTGCCACATACCATTCTACACCAAGATTTCCTGTACCGCCTGAAATTTCAATATTGATGCTGCCATTACTTTGGCCAAAACAGGTTTCCGGTGTAATGACTATATCTGTAATATTAATTGGTGGGAGGGAAGTAACGTCAAAATTAAGATTTGGAACTACACAGCCATTGGCATCTCTGATTTCCACAAAGTAATCTGTTGCTGCCCCCAATCCATTGATGGTGACATCGCCGATGGAAGTTGTGGTGAATGCTCCACCATTCAAAGCATAAGAGTAAGGCGCAGTGCCTCCTGAAATGGTAAAGCTTACAGAACCGGTCAATTCTCCAAAACAGGCCACATCCACTACGATTGGAGGAGTAACTTCCAATGGTGCCGGCTCGTTGACTGTGTAGTCTTTAAAAATTGTACAACCGTTTTCGTCGGTTACGATTATTCTATAAACTCCGCCTGAAAGGTTGGAAAGATTCAAAGTTGTCTGACCGACTATATCTTCAAATGTTCCCGACACTTCTTTTTGCCATTGGAAAGTAAGAACTCCTGTTCCACCGCTAGCGATCAAGCCCGATATTGAACCATTTCCATCACCTGCGCAAAGCAGATGGTTGATAGCCAGATTATTTTCGTTGAGGGTAATCTGTGGCGGATTAACAATATCCACAAATTCAGTTATGCTACAATTTCCGCCATAAAGGATGCTGACTTCATATTGGCCTGCAGGCAAATCGGTGAAAAGTACATCATTACCTGATTGAGTGATGCCATTGACAGTAACGGAAAAGCTGATGGTATTATCCGCAATTTCTACACGGATACTTCCATCATTACCTCCAAAACAAGAAGGATTTACCGAAGTGGAATTGACAAGAGGGGCGTCAGGTACAGGTACATCAACAGTATAAACTTCCTCACATCCCTGAGAATCTCTTACAGTCACAGTATTTGTTCCCGCAGGTAAATTAAAGGCTGTAGCGGTGGTTTCACCGTTGCTCCAAAGATAGGTGTAGCCACCCCAACCACCTGTAATGTCAAATACTCTGGCAGAACCGTCATTGGCGCCTGCACAACCTAGTCCGTTTAATAATTCAATATCTCCATCAATAGGTCCGGGAGGGCCTTGAATGGTTGTATTAAGGACAATGGAACAACCGCCGCTGTCAGTGACTGTTACAGAATAATTTCCTGGTGCGAGGTTGGATGCTGTTCTACCGGTATGACCATTGCTCCACAGGTATTTATAAGGCCCACCCCATCCGCCTGACCTGTTTACTCTTGCAGTACCATTTCCTTGTCCAAAGCAAGTTTCTGAGGTAGTTGTAATTGAAGCCGTGAATGGGCTGGGAGGCGCTACTACATTAATTTGATAAGTCAAAGTACACTCAGGGTAATCACCACCTCCATGTTTGACTATAATAGTATGGAGTCCGGGTCCAAACCCGGTAAATGTTCCCTGACCTGAGGTTGCGCCGATAGGAATACTTTGACCGCTTACGGCTGTTGTTCCATCAGGCCTGAGTATATCTACCAGGATATTTGCAGGAGGGAAGGGAAAAGCCATAAACAATCTGTTTACCTGTAAGGAAATCGTACCATCAGATTCACCAAAACAGGTTACACCAGTAGAAGAAGGAATGACTTCCAATAAAGTTTCATTTCCGATGTTAAAAACCAATTCCGCCGGACAATCTTCAAACCTAAACCTGTCTATAATTTCCAAAACATAATCTCCAGCAGCCAATTGGTTATATCTGATTTCACCGGCAGGTGCGGTAATCCATCCGGTGACATAAGTGCCGTTGGACCTTCTGATTCGGAATTGCACTGTGCCTTCAAAACCTGTAGCATCAAAGGTTATCCCGCCATTTTCAATACAGGTCTCGGGGAAAGTTCCCACACCATCTCCAGGTGCCAGAACCAAAGGCTCAATTTCCTCGATTTCGATATCCGTCAATTCTTTACAACCTGTGGCGTCAATCACCTCTACAAGGTATTTTCCAGCAGGTACACCACTGAGATCCAAATTCCGGTTATTGATAATATTTGTTTGAACCAAAGTATTTGACTCATCATAAAAATTGATAGTGAATGGAGGAATTCCGTTTTCTATGGTGCCATAAACTATACCGTAGGAATCACCTTCGCAAAGCTGATCTTCCTCATAAAGTATATTGAGAATAAAATTTGTACTTCCTTTAAAATTGATGACCTCAGAATAGGTGTTTCCATTACTATCAAAAACTTCCAATGTATAATCGCCCGCCTGTGCCTGTTCAATGGTACTGAATTCACTTTCACCCAAATTGGAATCTGTCTGGATTATATTGCCCCCGAAACTCCATACATAAGTATATGGAGCAACCCCATTCCTGACCCGCATAGAAGCACTTTTTTCACATTCAGAAAAAATATACACATCTCTGATGATTGGTGCGGCATAGTTGTTGCTGATCTGACCGAAGTAGGCTAGGATAAAAACAATCCAGAATAAAGAAACAGGGTAAAGTTTTCTCATAAATGACACTACTTTTTTAAAATCTTTTTATAAAGGCATAAAAACACCTCTATTCACAAGTAGAAATCACCCAAATTTTGATATTAAAAGTTCTTTTTCAGGAACTGTTCGAACAGAACCAATTTAAACCAGACAATTTTGATTTCTGATTTTTGTTGAATATGTCTTTTAAAAAGTATTTCGTTTTTTGATATATTATTCTATGCATTTCACATAAACATAAAAGAAATACTTAAAACCGGGTGATTTTCAGTAATTAATAGAATAATATTATAAAAACAAAGAACACGGAAAAAATTTTAAACGGCGACTTTGCAGTATTTATTGGATTTATTTTTTAGAAATTCATTTATGATCGCAAGTATTTTGGCCACCAAGTTTTTAAAAGGTCAATTTTTTTTTACGAGATGATTGATTTGAGTTTACAATTCTTTATGCATCAGGATTGAAATCGAAATTTGAGGTCAAATTTATTCTTGCCAAAAAAAAGAGTAAAAAAATAACCGCATCTAAAATAAATGCGGCTTGTAATTTCATGACATGATTTCGGAAATTTCTTTCCGATTTTATAAAATAAAAAGGCTAGAAGATATCGTTCAGGCTGATATTATTTCCTCGAAAATTACCTGTCTGACCCTTTTTCAAATCCCACAATGCCTGTATTAATGGAGAGTCTTGCGAAACCAATTGAAAATCCACTCCGTCCAAAACCACCTTGCCCATAGGTACTGAAACCCAGATATTACCCATGGGAAGTTTCAACAAGGACCCTTCCTGAACTTTATCTGTTTCTTTGACCGGGACTGCATTGAGTTGATTGAGCATTATTTTGGAAGATGATAGCCTTTTTTCCAAAATATTTCTGGTTTGGTGAAGCATTTCCTGATGGGTTTCATACTTATCACCAGCAGAACTTTTTTCCTCTACTTCCGAAGATTCCTGCAATTCAGTAAGCTGTTCCTGAACGTCTTTGATTTGCTCACGAAGTATTTCCTGCGCTTTTTTTAGTAAATCTGCT